>NZ_JAAMPA010000012.1 GCF_011758655.1 Modestobacter marinus | reverse complement strand
CAAGACCGTGTGCGTGATCGGCGGGATGCTCGCCGGTGCCGACTCCATCGATGACTTGGACGTGCTGCGGCACGGGGGGATGCGCCGGCTGTTCTCCGGGGTGCGCGCATCCTCGACGCTGGGCACGCACCTGCGGACCTTCACCCACGGGCATGTCCAGCAGCTGGACTCGCGGCCTCGGCGCTGTTGGCGGGGCTGACCGGCCGGGTGCCGGAACTGCTGGCCGGCGGCGGCCGGGCCGGGATCGTCTACCTCGACATCGATGACACGGTGCGCGAGGTGCACGGCTACGCCAAGCAGGGCGCCGCGTTCGGCTACACCGGGGTGCGCGGGCTGAACGCGATCGTGGCCACCGTGTCGACGCCGATCGCCGCGCCGGTGATCGCCGGCGCCCGGCTGCGGCGGGGCAACAGCGCATCGGCGGCCGGGGTCGGCCAGTTGGCGGCCCGGGCGATCGGCACCGCCCGCCGCGCCGGCGCGGTCGGGCAGCTGCTCACCCGAGCGGACTCGGCAATCTACGGTCACGCCCTGGTCGGCGCCGTGCTCACCGCCGGGGGCTGGTTCTCCGTGACCGCCCGGATGGACCCCAAGGTGCGCGCGGCGATCGCCGGCATCGCCGAGAACGGCTGGACTCCGATCCGCTACCGGCAGGCCGTCTTCGACGAGCAGGCGCGGCAGTGGATCTCCGAGGCCGAGGTCGCCGAGATCGACTTCGTCGCGTTCACCGGGCGGCGCAAGGCCGACCACGTGCCCTGCCGGCTCGTGGTGCGCCGGGTCGCCCGGCTCAACCCCGCGTCGGTGCCGGCCGGCCAGGAGGAGCTGTTCACCGCCTGGCGGTACCACGCGTTCATCACCAACTCGACCCTGACCACGACCGAGGCCGACCTCACCCACCGCGCACACGCGATCGTCGAGCAGGTCATCGCCGAGCTCAAGGCCGGCCCGCTCGCGCACCTGCCCTCGGGCTCCTACCCGGCCAACGCCGCCTGGCTGGCGTGTGCGGTGATCGCGTTCAACCTCGCCCGCGCCGCCGCGGTGGCCGCCGGCATGGCCACCGCCCGCTTCGCCACCCTCCGCACCAAGATCATCCAGGTTGCGGCGCGGATCGCGGCCACCGGGCGCCAGCTCGTGGTGCATCTGCCACGCGACTGGCCATGGGCTGGGGCCTGGCGCCTGCTCTTTGATACCGCGACCAGTCCGCCGGCCGCCGCAGCGACCTGACCACCCGCCGCCCCGACGGCACGACCGGAGACCGCGCAGTGGAAGAACCGGACAGGCCGGTCGATCAGCCACGCCCACCACCGCGCAGCAGCCGCCGAACTCCGAAATCAGCGGACGACCAATCCTATCGGTGGATCAGGGCTGAGCGGCCGGACGACACCGAAAAGCCGGATGACCCCAGGGATCAGCCGTAGGCGTCCGCTCGGTGGGAGATGCGGACGACCTGGACTTGGACCTGCTCGTCGTGGATCGAGTAGATGACGCGGTACTGGCCGCGCCGGGCGGAGTAGTAGCCCTCGAGGTCGAAGCGCAGTGGCTTCCCGACGCGGTGCGGGTTCTGGGCCAAGGCGCCGAACAGGAAGTCGACGACTGCTGCGGCCACGGCCTCGGGCAGGTCGCGCTCGATGGCGCGCTTGGCCTGAGGGGACAGGAGGACCGTGTAGGGCTCGGGGGTCATGCTCGGCGCGCGGCCAGCGCGGCTCGAATCTCCGCTTCGTCGTGTACCTCGCCGGCAGCGAAGTCGCGCTCGGCTGGCGGATGTCAGTCATCGCCTGCGGGTCTGACTGGATCGCGAGGGTCTCCACGAGGGACTCGTAGTCCTCGGCGGCGAGGAGGACTGCAACCGGGGCCCCGTTCTTGGTGATGGTGACGCGCTCATGGGTGCCCGCGACGTTGGAGACGACCTCACTGAACGACGCCTTGACCGACGCCAGGCTCTGCGTAACCATGACCAAAATACTAGTCACATTTGACTTGTTCGGCAACGACTTGTCCTGGAGTGGTCAGGCGATGTGCCACTCCTCGGCAGGCTCGTCGGTGTCCTCACCGTCGGAGATCCGGCGGGCCATCACTTCCAGCTGACGGACTGGGACGCAGGCACTGATCTCGGCGGTCGCCTCGATGAGTGCCCGGAGGATGTCCGGGCGGGGCGCGCCGCGGAGCGTGTCGGCGATCTCGTCGATCCGCTGGTTGTAGCGGTCCAAAGGTTGCCGGTAGTCAGCCAGGGCCTCAGGTGTTGCCATGCGCGGCACCGTTCCCGACTCCACCGACAGAACGTCGGTCAGCTGCGGGTGGAGGCTTTTGGCTCGTGTGGCTCGTCGGGGATGGGGTCAGGTAGCCGTTTGGGGCCGGCTTCTGCGGGGCGGGGCTGGTCTTGGCGGTGGAGGCGGACGGCGACGAGGGCGACGTCGTCGTCGGGTCGGCCGGAGACCAGGCGGTCGATGAGCTGGTCGCACAGCTGCTGGAGGGGCAGGTGGCCTAGTTCGCGGAGCAGCTGTTTGAGCTGGTCGATGCCGGTGTCGAGGTCGGCGTCGCGGCGTTCGACGAGCCCGTCGGTGTAGAGCAGCACGGTGGCGCCGCGGTCGAGGCTGATGACCGCGTCGGAGCGGGGGGTGTTCGGTTGGACGCCGAGCATGAGTTCGGCGCGTGCGGGGGCGAGGTCGGTGACGGTGCCATCGGTGGCCAGTACCAGCGGTGAGAGGTGCCCGGCGTTGGACCAGCGCATCCGGGTGACCCCGTGCCAGCGTTCGTCCATGTCTTGTTCGAAGCGGGCGACCGCGGCGGTAACGAGGGTGTGCATGTCCAGCAGGGCCATGGATGAGTCCAGCCGGGTAAGCACCTGTGCTGGTGTGGGGTTCCCGGTGGTGGCGACTCCGCGCAGCAGTCCGCGCAGCTGTCCCATGGCGGCGGCGGCGGTGATGTCGTGGCCGGCGACGTCGCCGATCACCAGCATGGTGGCGCCGTTGGCCTGCAGGAAGGCGTCGTACCAGTCACCACCCACCGCGGCGGCTTCGGCGGCGGGCAGGTAGCGGACGGCGACCTCGGCGTGGTCGGGTTCGGGGGGGGCGGTGAGCAGGCTGTGCTGCAGTTCCTCAGCCAGCAGCCGCTGCTGGCGGTACAGGCGGGCGTTGTCCAAGGCCTGGCCGGCCCGGGCGGCGACCTCGCCGGCGGTGGTGAGGTCGTCAGCGGAGAAAGAGCCGCGGGCTGCGCTGTTGAACAGGGTGAGCAGGCCCACGGTGCGTTCCCGGGCTTGCAGCGGCAGGACCACGAAGGACTCCGGCGCGAGCTGCTCGAGCTGCTCGATCGCCGGGCCGGGGTGCAGGACGGTGCGGATGCGGGTGGTGGCGTCGCGCTCAAGGACGGTCTGCTTGCCTGACTGCAGGGCCTGCAGCAGGAATGCGTCATCGCGCAGGGCGGGTATGCGGTCGCGGGCGTAGGCCTCCACGACGGGCAGCATCGACTGCTCGGCATGCCACCAGCCGACGTCGCGGATGGTGCGCCGCCCACCGGCGGTGTCCTCGTCATCGACGAGGGTCACCACGCACCAGTCGGCCAGCGTGGGCACCACCAGGCGGGCCAGGCGCGCGACCGCGGTCTCGGCCTGCATGGTGCCGGCCAGCTGCTCGGTGACCGCGGCCAGCAGCTCCAGCCGGGCGGCGGCTTGGGCGGCACGGGCGGCTTCGGCGGTGGCCCGTTCGATCTCCTGCCGGCGGGTGGTGATGTCGAGGAAGTAGACGGCCAGCCCATCGGGGTTGGGCCAGGCCAGCAGCTCGTACCAGCCGTCCAGGGGGGGCGGGTAGTAGGCCTCGAAGGTCGCGTGCTCGCCGGCGTTCATGGCCTGGCGGTAGTAGGTCTCGAAAGGGCTGCCGATCGTGTCGGGGAAGACCTCCCAGATATTCTTGCCCACCAGGTCCCCGCTGACCGGCTGCAGCAGGCGCTGGGCGTGGGCGTTGACGTAGGTGAAGGCCCAGTCCCGGTCCAGGGAATAGAATGCCGCGGGCATGGCCTCCAGCACCCGGGCCACACTCTGGTCGGCCTCGTGCTGGCTGGTGACGTCGGAGGCGGCACCCAGCAGCCGGACCGCGGTGCCTGCGGGGTCGCACAGGGTGCGGCCGCGGGCGGAGATCCACCGCAGCTCCCCGCTGGGCAGGCACACCCGGTAGATGGCCTGGAAGTCACCGCAGGTGGCGATCGCTGTGCTGAGCGCCTGGGTGACACGGTCCAGGTCGCCGGGGTGCAGGCGGACGTTGAACCCTTCAATGGTGCGGTCGAAGGTGGCCGGGTCGTAGCCGAACATCTCGACCAGTCGGTCGTCCCAGTCCAACTCCCCGGTGACCAGGTTCCAGTCGAAGGTGCCGATCCCGGCGGCGTCCATGGCCAGCTCGGCGCGCAGCCGATCGGCCTCCGCGACATCTAGAGACAGCGGGTCGACCGGCTCGTCCACTACAACCTTCCTGCCTGCCTCCAAGAATGCGCACACCGTCGCGCGCCGGGCGCGCTCAGTGTCCTGAAAGGGTTTCATCGTGCGCAACAGTCTGTCGGGGAGATCATAAAGTGTCAGGAACCCTGACGGTGGGAGGCCAGGTCGTTAGCCTGGGTTAATGGATGAGGGAATCGCGAGCCCTGACCCACCGCTGGCGCGTCTGCTGCTGCTGGCCAGCCGCTGGTTCGACGCCCGCTCCCGTGACCTGCTGGAGGAGGAGGAGGAGGAGGGTTGGCCGCGGCTGAGTCCAGCCCAGACGCTGCTGTTCGCCGTCTTGGACGAGGGCGGAACGCCACCGGCGGAGCTGGCCCGCCGGTTGGGCAACAGCCGGCAGGCCACCGGACAACTCATCGACGGCCTGCACCGCCTGGGACTGGTGGAGCTGGTGGACAACTCGTGCCGCCGGGGCGGGCGACTGGTCCGCTATAGCCCACGTGGGCAGGAGCTGCGCGCTGCGGCCTACCGCATCCTCGCTGAGCTGGAGGCCAGCTTGGGGGCGCGCCGGGCTCGCACCCTGCGCCGGCTGCTGGCCGAGTTCACCTCACCGGTCATCTGACCCTCCCGCGCCCACCAGCCGGTCAGACCGGCGGGTGTCACGGGGGCAGCTCTGTCAGACCGAGTAGAGGATGCTGGCCCGCACGTGTTTGTGGCCGGGCGGTGCGCAGCCCACGGCGGGACGTTGGCACCTCCACCGCGTTGGCGACCTCCCAGACCAGCCGGCCACCTGCAGCGATGTCCCGGATGGCCAGCGACCTGCGCGGCACAGTCGCGACCTTCATCTACTAGGGCGTTTCCCGCCTGGACATATCGAGCGCCTCGGGGGCCGGAGCTCTGACGCCGATCCATGTCGCCTGGGGTGCTGTCCTCGCATCAGGGGCCCTGTGAGCTGCCGACACCAGTGCTGCCAACTGCTCCCAAGGACCCGACGTGTCATCACCCCGGGGTGCTGCGGCGGGAGCGGATGCGTCTGGCGTGGACGCTGAGGTCCTCGCGGTGCTGCGTGGAGCTGGTCAGGTGGGCTTGCTCAGGCAGGCGCAGACGTGCTTGCGGTCGTGTTCGCAGTGGACGCCGTGGGTGGCGGTGAGGTCGGCGATGACGTAGAGCCCGTAGCCGCCGCCTCCGGCGGGCCGCTCCCGCGCGGGTGCGGGAAGTCGGTCGGGGGCGGCGTCGGTGACGATGATGAGCCAGTGGCCGTCTTCGTCTGCGATGCGCAGGCTGGCCGGTAGGGCGCCGTGCCGGACGGCGTTGGAGGTCAGCTCGTCGATGACCAGGATGGCCTTCTCCACGGCGTCCTCGACTGTGGGGGAGGCGTCGTCGTCGCGGCCGACGTCAAGTGAGGAGAGCAGGAAGTCCCGGACCTGCCGGCGGACCATGCTGAGTCCGCGCAGCGACCCGAGCTCGAGGGCTAGGCGGGTGTCGGTGGCTTGCGGGGTAGGCCGGTTGGCGTGCCAGGAGGTGAAGGCATCGGCGTAGCCGGTCGGGGTGCCGGTGGGATCACTCATCGGGCTGGCTGCCACCCTGTGAGGGAGTCCGTGGCTGACCGCCCCGCGTGGTCACGAGGCCGCTGTCCCACGGTACGGCTGGTTGAGCCCTGAACTTGAGCCGGATGGGCTGTGACACCACACGGGATCGGATGCGCAGCTGTTCCAGCGGGCGGGAAGGCTGCCCCGACAAGGGGGCTCAGTCCCAGGTCACACCGCGTCTGGGGTCGGGGTCGTGGGCAGTAGAGTCAGCCGGTCGCACACGACCCAACCTCGCACCCCCGGTGGTTGATGCCCCTGGGAGGACACATGGAGTCGCTAGGTCTGGCCGGGTACCGGTCGGTGTTCGATACGTGGCCGGCGCCGGCGTCGCTGCTGGACCTCGACCTGGTGATCGTCGATTCCAACGAGGCCCATCAGCGCTCTCTGGGGCGATCACGGGAGGAGATGGTCGGCCGCCGGACCTTCGATCTGTTCCCCGACCCGGACGGGCTGGGGGAGGCGGGCCCGCTCGGGGTCTCGATGCGCACAGCTCTGAGGACCGGCCGCCCGCATCGGATGCCGCTGCTGCGCTATCCCATCGAGCACGGCGGGACGTTGGTCGAGCGCTGGTGGAGCGTGGTCAACACCCCGCTGCTGGGCGCGGACGGGAGGCCGGTCGGCATCCTCAACACGCTCGATGACCTGACCGAGCTGATGGCCGAGCGGGAGAGCAGCCGGATGGCCCGGGCGGTGGCTGAGGACCTGCGGCGGCAGTCGGAGCGGC
Organism: Modestobacter marinus; assembly: GCF_011758655.1. NCBI lineage: Bacteria > Bacillati > Actinomycetota > Actinomycetes > Geodermatophilales > Geodermatophilaceae > Modestobacter > Modestobacter marinus. The sequence goes on along the minus strand of NZ_JAAMPA010000012.1, from coordinate 1,321 downwards.
TGTCCGGGGACCTGCGTGCCCGCCACCAGGACCTGCGGGAGGTCCGGCAGGCCGAGGCGCGGGCCTCGCGGCGGCTGGCGGCGCTGGCTGAGGTGGCGCTGGAGCTGGGCGGTGCGGAGACCGTTGACGGGCTCACCGGCATCGTGCTGCGCGGGTTGGCCGTGCTGGGGGCAGACGGTGCCGCCGTCGGGGTGATCAACGAGGAGGGAACGAGCCTGCGCCTGCACCTCACCGACTCCCTCGGGGCAGACGCCCAGCGCATGTACTCCACGCTCGCGCTGCACGAGGAGCTCCCGGCGACGGTCGCTGCGCGGACTGGCCGCCCGGTGCTGATCCCCGACCGCGCAGCGGGGACGACGTTCTCGGCCGCGATGACCGAGGGGTACGCCACCTTCGGCCGGGAGGCGTGGGCGGCGTTGCCGCTGCACGTGGGGGAGCGGGTGCTCGGGTCGATCACGGTCAGCTGGGAATCCCCGCAGGACTTCGCCGTCGGGGAGGTGGAGCTGCTCACCGCGTTCGCCGCGCAGTGCGCGCAGGCGCTGGACCGGCTGCTGCAGCGGCAGGCCGAACGGTCAGCGGCCACGATCAGCCGGCAGATGTCAGAGGCCCTGCAACGCAGCCTGCTCACCCCACCCGTGCAGCCCGATCACCTGCAGATCGCCGTCCGCTACGTCCCGGCCGTGCACGAGGTGCAGGTCGGTGGGGACTGGTATGACGCCTTCCTCGTCTCCGACGGGAGCACCCAGCTGGTCGTCGGTGACGTGGCCGGGCACGGGCAGGAGGCCGCCGCGGCGATGGGGCAGGTGCGCAACGTGCTGCGCGGCATCGCCCACACCCTGGTCGAACCGCCGGCGAGGGTGCTCGGCGCCCTGGACCAGGCCATCGAGCACCTGGCCATCGACACCCTGGTCACCGCCGTCCTGGCCAAGGTCGAGCAGACCCCGGCCGAGGCCGAGACCGGGATGCGCACCCTGCGCTGGTCCAATGCCGGGCACCCCCCACCGGTGCTCCTCCACCCGGACGGGCGGGCGGAGCTGCTGGAGCGCCCGGCCGACCGGCTGCTGGGGGCGACGGTGGGCAGCCCCCGGCACGACCACACCGTCAGCCTAGATCCCGGCTCGACAGTGCTGCTCTACACCGACGGACTGGTCGAGCGCCGGGGCGTCCCGCTCGATGAAGGCTTCGAGTGGCTGCGCTCAGCCGTCGAGGACCTCGCAAGCCGAGGGCTGACACTGGAGCAGCTCTGCGATGAGCTCGTGGCCGCACTCGGTGGTGAGACCGACGACGACGTCGTCCTCCTCGCCGTACGCGCTCACCCCGA
>NZ_JAAMPA010000011.1 GCF_011758655.1 Modestobacter marinus | reverse complement strand
GTTGACGGCTTCGGTGCCGCCGTTGCTGGCGCGGTCGGTGTCGAAGTAGGCCAGGAACGCCTCGCGCCACTGCTTCAGCGTTCGGCCGAGGCGGGCGATCTCGGGCACGGGGCAGGTCGGGAAGGAGTCGATGACCTTCTCGGCGATCTTGCGGCCCTCGGCGGTGTGCTGGTGCCGGTAGGCCGAGCGCAGTTGCTGGGCGCAGGACCAGGCCAGCCAGACGGCCAGGTGTCGTTCGTCGGCGGCGAAGGCGGTCTGCAGCCGTTCCCGCTGCCGGTCGGTGAGGTTCTCCGCGCCGGCCCGCAGGGTGGTCCGGATGCCGTAGAGCGGGTCGTTCTTGCGGCCGCGGTGGCCGTGGATCTCCTGCTGGATGCGGCGCCGGCAGCGGTCCACGGCGTCGGTGCCGAGCTTGACGACGTGGAAGGCGTCCAGCACCGCGGTGGCGTCTTCGAGCTGGTCGTCGATGGCGTTCTTGTAGCCGTGGAACGGGTCGAGGGTGGCCACCTGCACCCGCGCCCGGAAGGCCTGGCCGCGGGCGATCAGCCAGTCGGCGTAGGCCTTGCCCGACCGCCCGGGCACCAGGTCCAACAACCGGGCGCGGACCCGTCCGTGCTGGTCACGGGTGAGGTCGACCATGCCGGTCAGCTCCTTCGGGCCCCGGCCGCCCTCGGTCTCGGGCTTGGTCGAGACGTGATGCCAGATGTGCTCGTCCACGCCGAGGGAGGTGACGCCATCGAAGCGGGCTTCGTCGGCGGCCATCGCATCGAGCAGCGGCTTGATCGACCGCCACACGGTGCGCCAGGTCATGCCCAACTGACGGGCGATGCCGGCGACCGAGGCGTGCTCGCGGCGCAGCTGCCCGACCGCCCACCAACACGCCCGGGTGGTCAGCAGCGCCCGCGGCCGAGCGAGCTTGGCGTACTGCTCGGTGAACGCCTTACCGGTGCACTCGACCTCGGCGCAGCGCCAGGTCCGCTTGCGCCACACCAGCCGGACCGGCCGCCCGAAGCAAGGCACGTCGATCAGGACGACGTCGCGGCGACCGTGGCTGCCGACGAGGACACCACAGGCCCAGGCAGCCCATCGGCTCCGGCGCCGACTCGACCACCACCTGCACCCGGCCGGACTGCTCGAGAACCTCCAGGACGTGAAACCCGTCCAGGCCGACGAGCAGATCACAGCGGTCGCAGTAGGCGGGATCAGGACGTGAGCGCGCGCGAGCGCACGACGTAGGCTCGGACACCGTCGAGGCCTTCCGGTCGGGCAGCTTGGTCGCTCCCGATCTTGGAAGGTCTCGACCCCTTTCCGGCCTCAGCTCACACGCGCGAGTCCCTCACACCCACCGCAGGTACGAAGAGCCCCATTGCCAAGCTCTTCCGTCGAAGCATGAAGAACACACCGACGACTGCCGCCGCTAACGCAATAGCTTCCGTCATATTCCTATGCAACCCCAAGCCCGAAGTTGTAGCCAGCAGTCAGGAACGCGCCAGCTCCCCCGCCTACTCCAGCGGAAGCGGTGGGTTGACCTCCAACGAAGCCCGCGTTTCCGCAGAGGCCTCCCCCGCATCCCCCAGCGGTTATGTATGAACCCGAATCCCTATCCGGGGAACCGGTGAACGATACGTCTCCCCCCACACCAATCCTGGCCCCCACTGAGCCCCCGAGTCCTGACCGAGTGCTATAGGAAACTCCTCCGCACACTGCGATGCCAATCCGATACAGCCCGAAAGGCTGAACGACGCCCTTCCTTGGGGATCGACGTAGTTCACCGGGTTGCTGTTGGCGTATTCGTAGCGGTTGGCGCGGGTGGGGTCGGCGAGGGTCTGTAGGGAGTCTTGTTGAGTGAAGCGGCCGGTGGTGGGGTCGTACCAGCGCTGGCCGAACTTGATGAGGTTGCTGCTGATGTCGTAGGTGCCGCCGGCGTAGCGGAAGGGATTGACGCGCTGGGCGTTAGAGGTGGGGGTGGGGTTAGTGACGGTGACCTCGCCGGTGGGGTCGTAGTCGTAGTCGGCGGTGTGGAGGCCGTCCTGGTTGATCAGGGCGACGGTGGAGCCGAGGCCGTCGTCGGCGTAGTAGTGGACCTGCCCGCTGATCGCCCGGATGGCGATGGGTGTGCCGTTGGGGTCGTGGGCGATGTAGTTCTGACCGTCGCCACCGGCTTCGTAGGCTTCGATCAGCGGCAGCCCGTTGGCGTCGTTGCGTCCGTAGCCTGGCCTCCCCGCAGCTGAGCAGGCTCCCCGGCCCGTCCTGGTTCAGAGTGGTCGCCCCGGTTCCGGACCAGATCGACGAGCACTGGCCACCGGTACAGATGCAGCCGGTCCCGGCGGGCGTTCTACCGTCCCTGCGTGGGCGCAGAGCGGGCCGAGGGCGACGCGCGAGCCATCCCCAAATCACCCATGCTGGGGACGGCCGGCTCAGTGCTCTCGTGTCGGCCAGCCGCACCGTCCGATCTCGATGTACAGTTGTTACAGTTACGACCTGGGAGGCAGAGATGGTGCGACACGCTCCGGACCGGACGGCTGCGTTGGGTTTTGTCTCGCGCGACTTCTCGACCGGCCTGTCCGCGGCACCGACCGTCTCGCTGACGGTCGGGACCGAGCGCGCCGACCTCAACGACCGCGGCCGGTCGATCGTCGCAGCGCTGTTTGATGCCGAACCGGACACGCTGGCCCGGGTCGAGGATCTGCTCAATCGCCGCAAGCCGGTCGAGATGGTCAGCCCGGAGGAGGCCGCGGTCATCCTCGGTGTCTCCCGCCCCACCGTCGTGCGGTGGGCGTCTGCTGGTGAACTCACCGACCACCCAGTCGGATCCCACCACCGCTACCCACGCGCCGAGGTCGAGCGGCTGCGGGAGGCACGCGCTGCCGCGGCGGCCGCCAACCGCGAAGCGGCGCAGGCTGCCCGCGCGCGGGCCGAGGAGGCCGGGGACCTGGATGTGGCGCCGACTCCCGAGGAGCTGATCGCCGCCGGTGCGGCGTTCCGAGCCGGGGACAAGGCAGCCGCTGAGGTCGTGTTTGCCCGGGCACGGCGTGCCGAGGCACACCGCTCAGCAGCAGCCGCCGGCACCCCTGCCGGGTCGTGACCGCAGGAGCTGCGGCCTGGCCCAATCCGCTTGAGGACGAGTACGAGCTCCGGGTGACCGCCCGGGCCCGGGAAGACCTGCGCGTCTCGGGCTTCCCGGCCCGGGACCTGGCGGACATGGCGCACGCCAGTCCCTGGGGCAGCCTGATCGACAAGTTCACCTCTCAGCGCGCCCTTTGGACCCTGCCGGCACCGAGGAACCCCTGAAGGCTGTCCACCGGCCGGACATCTTCAAGCTCGACGGCCGAGATGGTCAACGAGCTGTGACCTGGCACGACACCAAGCACGCGGTGGTCTGGCTGCTGGCGTTCACGCCCGACCACGACTACGCCGAGATGGTCCGCCGCGCCGGCGCGCCGAACCGGCGCGGCACCGGCGGGGCCAACCAGCTGCTGCCCTCGCAGCAGGACTACGAGGAGCTGCAGTACGACCGCGGCTCCGACTGGGCCTACGAGCAGGCCGCGAACGCCTTGCAGGCGTTCGTCCACGAGGCGATCAAGATACCCGGTGTGACCCGGCGGGCGTCCCTGGCCGGAGTGGTCCTCGCCGAGTGCCAGGTCATCGCTGGCACGCCGGATCTGCTGCACCTGCGCTTCCTCGTGCCGCCCCTGCAGGCTGGAGTGCTGCCCTCGGGCTTCCACTGGACGCTGACCGGTGGCCTCGCCGGCGTCGACATCAGCACCATCCAGGAGACCCCGTTCCCCGGAGAGCCCCGCAAGGGCACGCTCAGCATCAGCTGCCAGCTGCCCTGACCCTCGCCGTCGGAGGACCGCGGTATCTAGCTGCTCACCCTGGCGGGCGAGGCGCTGGTGGCTCTGCAGCTCGCCCCCGGGAGCGAGCTGCAGAACACGGCGCCCGCGTGGGGCGGTTCCGCTGGGCGGAGCCGCTCTAGCCGAGCGACCGCTTCACCCACTTATCTCGCCCAATGCCCGAGCCACGGGTCTCGCCCAATGCCCGAGCCACGGGCGCGTCGAGCAGGTGATGAGCCACGACAGCGAGCGCCAGCACCTCCAGGCCAGAGGACACCCCGGACTTCCTGGCCAGGTGCCGCACGGCCAGCCCAACCAGGGCATGGGAGAGGACAAGGGCTGTCGGACGGGAGGACCGCTGCGTCATGGGTGCACGCTAGAGCTTCCCCTGTGACGAAAAGCAGTGACGCGCCCGAAGGTGTCACGCGCACGCTGGTGAGTCGGTGTGTTGGCGGGGTGGGGCGAGGACGCCGGTGACTACTGCCGGCGGAGTGACTGGGCCAGTGAGTAGGCGGGGAGCAGTCGAGGTTGTGCCGCGTCCGGCCGTAGCGGCGGGTGGTGCGAGGGTCGCGGTGTCTGAGGGCGTCCTGGACGTCCTGGAGGGGGATGCCGATGGCCAGTGCTTCGGTGGCGAATCCGTGGCGGAGGCTGTGCGGCTTGGTGCCGGTGTCGAGGGCGAACTGGGCATGCCCGGAGAGCTCCTTGCCCCGGTCCCAGGTGAGCGTCGCGCGCAGCTGTTCGGGCAGTCTTGTCATCGACGCGGTCAGCGCCGCGTTCATCGCGAGGGCCCCGTAGCCGCCGAGGGAGGGGCCGTTTTTCACCGTCGGCCGCTCGCGCCAGCCGTCCATGCGGGGTAGGTGCACCAGCAGCGTTGAGCGGCTCGAGCGCTCCACGAGCGTGCCGATCGCCGAACGGCCGGTGCCGATGATCAAGTCGCCTTCCCAGTGGCCCGGAACGGCTCGGTCGGCGGCGTCGGCGGGCCGCTGGCTCAGCACCACGTCGGCGCTGATATGCCCCTGAGGCTTGTTCCGGGTTCGGGCTCGTGGTTCTCGCAACGCCCGTCCGGTGCGTAGGCACGCAACAAGCTCACGCTTGAGGGCACCGCGCCCCTGGATGAACAACGCCTGGTAGATCGCCTCGTGGCTGATCCGCATGGACTCATCGTCGGGGAAGTCGACCCGGATGCGGTTGCTGATCTGCTGCGGGCTCCAGGCTGTCGCCCAGCGCCGATCTGCCCGATGGGGCTTCATCTTGCGCCCCTTCCACCCGGCCGCGGCTGGCCCAACCACGACCGTGCCGTCAGCTCGCCGCACGGTGGCATCCAGCCGCTCCTGGACGTAGTAGCGCAGGTGCTCGTTGGTGATGAGCTTGGCGACCTTGGGGCGCCTGGTGGCCTGCTAGGCCTTCCACTGGGCGACCGTCGCGCGGTACTCCAGCGTGCCGCCGCGCGTGGCGGCGTTGCGGCGGAGCTCACGGGAGATCGTCGACGGATCGCGCTGCACAACGCGGGCGATCTGACGCACTCCGGTGCCCCTGGCGCGCAGGGGCGCGATCTCCTCGCGCTCCTCGAACGTCAGGTAGCGGCCCGTGGGCTCGGCCAGCGAGATCGGGGGCATGCCGCCAGCGTGTCGAAACCACCGGGTGCCCACCGGCCAGGACACGCCGACGGCCAGCGACGCCTCGACGGTGGTGACTCCCGTGGCGATCAGCCGCCAGAACTGACGCTGCACCACCCGTGAGGGCTCCGGCCGGCCGGGCGAACGCATCGCCGGCCGAAGCGCACGATCAGCACGCCACTGCCGACGCACCCCCTCGGGCACATCGCTGGCCTTCTTGCTCCAGTCCGCTGTCGCCATGACCCAGACCTCCACGATCAAGGTGTTGCGACGACCGGTGGAATCCACCCTGCGTGCCGCGGTCGGAGTGGTGCACCGTTCCGGCCGGCGGTTTGCGGGTGGTGATGGCCATGCCGACGGCGTCGAGGACGAGTTCGGTGCGTAGGTGGTCGGCCATCGCCCAGCCGACGACCTTGCGGCTGAAGGCGTCGACGACGACCGCCAGATAGAGGAATCCCTCCCAGGTGCGTAGGTAGGAGATGTCGGCGACCCACAGCTGGTTGGGTCTGGCCGCGGTGAAGTTCCGCTCCACCGGGTCCGGGGCGGTCGCGGTGGAGACCGCGCGGCGGCCGTACTTGCCTCGCCGGCGCCGGTGCACTCCCTCGATCGAGCCCAGCCGCATCAGGCGGGCAACCCGTTTCCGGTTCCAGTCGTGCCCGCGGTCGCGGACCTCAGCGGTCAGCCGGCGGGCGCCGTAGATCCGGCGGTGCTCGACCCAGGCTTGACGGGCAGCCTCGGTCGCGGAGTTCGGCGGCCGTCGGCCCGCCGGCGCGGGCGGCCCAGGCGTAGAAGCTGGTGGGGCTGAGCCGGAACACCCGGCAGAGACGGCGCACGCCATAGCTGGTCTTCTCCGCAGCGATGAACTCGCAGACCAGTCCGCGGCTCACCGGCCCGTCTCCCGAGCGAAGAAGACCGCGGCTTTTTTCAAGATCTCCCGCTCGAGTTCCAGCTCGGCTACCTTGCGCCGAAGGCGGGCCAACTCCATCCGCTCATCAGCGGTGAGCGCGGCGGGCCCATCGGCCCGCTCGCGGCGTTCGGCGGCGACCCAGTTGCGCAACGTCTCGTGGTTGATGCCCAGCTCGCCGGCGACGTCTCGGCCGCTGCGCCGGCTATCGAGCACCAGCTGCGCGGCTCGCTGCCGGAACTCCTCGGGGTACTTGCTCCGTCGGCCCATCCGGGCCCTCCCTCCTTGGCTTGCGCCAAGTCTGGAGGTGTTCAGCCGACGGGGGTCACTTCACTTTGCGGCACTTGATCTGGCTGCAGCCGTCCCCGTGGCGCGACCTTCGATGTGATGCCCGGCCCTCAGGGACCCTACAGTCGTCGTGCAGGACGCCGCGATGGTTCCGACCTCGCAGAGGGTGCATATGACCATCAGGGCGCGCACGTTGCCTGACCGGCCGCTGTGATGCGGGCCGTCACCGGCGCGACCGGGCTGCAGTGACCAGCGGGGAGCTCCCTCACGCCTTGACGGTGGCCGATGTCCTGGCAGGTGTGGTGTCCCGCAGGGACCAGCCTGCGTGGCTTCCCTCCTTGGTCAGCAGCTGTGCTGACTCCCTGGGGGCCGTAGGGGTGGGCCTGGCCCTGGCGGACGCCTCGGGCCTGATCGGGGTGGCTGCGGCGACCGCAGGTGCCGGCCAGGCTGGGGAGGACCTGCAGTTCGCCCTCGGGGAGGGACCGTGTCGGCTGGCGTCTGCAAGCCGTCGGCCGGTGGCGGCCCCGGAGCTGGCGGGGGACGAGCGGTGGGTGGAGTTCGCGCCGCAGGCATCCGGGGTGGGGATCGCGGCGGCGTTCAGCGTTCCGCTGCAGGTCGGCGCGGTGTTGTTGGGGGTGCTGGACGTGTACCGGGCGGTACCTGGACCACTGTCGCAGGCGCTGCTGCCCGTGCTGGAGGTCTATGCCCAAGCGGCGACGGCCGTGCTGCTCATGCTCACTGACTCCGGCGGGCGGCCCGCGGGCGCGGCGGAGTTGGCCGAGCTGGCTGACATCCGCCCGGTGGTGCACCAGGCCACCGGCATGATCGCCGTCCAGCTCGACGTTGACCTCACCACCGCACTACTGCGGCTGCGCGCACACGCCTTCCACGCCGGTCGCCCGATGCAGCACCTCGCCGTCGACGTCGTCGCCCGCCGCCTGACGTTGGACCACAGCACAACCGGCGCGCAGCACCACCGAGCTCCAGCGCCTGACGCACCCGTCCCTGACCCATCTGATTTCAAGCAGAGGAATCGCGATGAGCACCCGTGAAGAACTGATCGCCGACGCGCTGCTGGAGCTCTCCGACGCCCTGGTGGAGGACTTCGAGGTCAGCAACCTGTTGCACCGGCTGGTCGACCACGCACTGGAACTCCTGGATGCCGACGCGGCCGGCATCATGCTGGCCGACAGCTCCGGCACGCTGCAGGTCGTGGCATCCAACAGTCACGCCGTGGAGCTGTTGGAGCTCTACGAGCTGCAGGTCGGCTCAGGGCCCTGCCTGGACTGCTTCCGCACCGGCCAGCCGGTGACCCCACCAGACCTGGCGACCGTCCGCGCCTGGTGGCCCGACTTCGCCCCCCGAGTGGAAGCGGCCGGCTATGCCTCCGCTCAGGCCGTCCCGATGCGCCTGCGCGATGAGGTCATCGGGGCCTTCAACATCTTCCGCACCCGCGAAGGAGCCCTCGTGGACCGGGACCTGAGGCTGGCCCGCGCTCTGGCCGATGTTGCCACCGTCGCCCTCATCACCGACCGCACCCTCACCGCCCGCCAGCTCGTCGCCTCCCAACTGCAAGGAGCACTGAGCAGTCGAGTCCTGCTGGAGCAGGCCAAGGGCATGCTCGCCGAACGCGCCGGGATCAGCGTGGACCGGGCGTTCACCGTGATGCGCGACCACGCCCGACGCCACGGCCGTGGCTTGCGTGAAGTCGCCGGCGACGTCGTCTCCGGCCGGGGACTGCTGCCCACCAGCACTCATCCCAGCACCCATCCGGGGACGTGAGCGACCGGCTCAGACGGAGCTATCCGCGAGGTCCGCGGGCAGAACTGACGGGCCGGCCTCGACGGGTCGCGGCCGGCCTTCGGGGTGAGCGCGTACGGCGAGGAGGACGACGTCGTCGTCGGTCTCACCACCGAGTGCGGCCACGAGCTCATCGCAGAGCTGCTCCAGTGTCAGCCCTCGGCTTGCGAGGTCCTCGACGGCTGAGCGCAGCCACTCGAAGCCTTCATCGAGCGGGACGCCCCGGCGCTCGACCAGTCCGTCGGTGTAGAGCAGCACTGTCGAGCCGGGATCTAGGCTGACGGTGTGGTCGTGCCGGGGGCTGCCCACCGTCGCCCCCAGCAGCCGGTCGGCCGGGCGCTCCAGCAGCTCCGCCCGCCCGTCCGGGTGGAGGAGCACCGGTGGGGGGTGCCCGGCATTGGACCAGCGCAGGGTGCGCATCCCGGTCTCGGCCTCGGCCGGGGTCTGCTCGACCTTGGCCAGGACGGC
>NZ_JAAMPA010000010.1 GCF_011758655.1 Modestobacter marinus | reverse complement strand
TTCCCCCGACGAGGCCGGCCAGCTGCTGCTCGAGGAGAACCTGGCCGCCGCGCGCTGGCGCGCCGGCCGCGGTCGCGGCCGGCTGCCCGCCGGGCGCCTCCTGACCTACCGGCACCGTCCGGTCGAGGACTGGGAACCGGTGGAGGTGCTCAAGGCCGTGCACGCCTACAGCCATGCCACCGCCGACTCCCCAGGTTGGGCCGGCAGCGCCGCCCACCGGTTCACGGTCGACGTCGCCCACGCCGCGGCCCAGCACCTGCCCGGCTACGCCGAGGCACCGTGGCGGTGGCGGCGCCCCAGCCGGCCTGGGGTCCCGGTCGGGCTGTGCGGCACCTGGCGACCCGACGTCGCCGATATCTCCTGGACCACGCCGACCGAGCTGTTGCAGCGCTGGGCCCACGCCGACGCCGTCGTGCTCACGAGCGAGGTCCTCGAGCAGCTGCCCGCCAAGCTCCCGACCCGGTCCGGGCCCGTCTACCTGCTGACCCGCCCGGGCGGGCTCACGCCGCACCAGTGGGAGCTGGCCGGGCTCCTCGGCCAGGCGCTGCTCGTCGAGCTACCCACCGCTGCAGCGTGGCTGCAGGAGCAGCTGCAGCCGGACATCGGTGTGCCCCAGAGGTCACCTCGAGCAGGCATGGACCACACATGGGTGCGGCTCCGGCCGCGGCCTTCCTAGACTCACTGCGTCCGCGCAAGCGGGCCCACGACGCGCAGCCTCCCCTGGGTTGGTATCCGGGTGCTGCGACAGTCGGATCCCCGGTCGCCGAAGGGTGGTTCCGGAAGCGATCGGGGATCACGGGCCCACGCACTCATGTACCGCGACGGCGGGTCGACGGTGACGGCCCGAGCGACCTGCGGGAAATCCATGCCCTCCACGGCCCCGTTCTTCACCATCGATGAGCCGCCCGAGCTAGACGTCTAGCAGTCAGCGCTGTAGCCGGTGGCCCATTCGCAGATCCCCGGTACAGACGACGGCCAGCTACATAACGAGTTGTTATCGGCGCGTGCCCAACTACACGCTCGGCGAGGCCGCGAAGTACGACTGGTCACGAACAACCATCGACCGTGGATCAATGCGCACCATGAGGTCTAGCTGGTCGATCACCGATCGTCTGAAATCGAGGTTCCAAGTGTCTTGATCTGCCCCGAGATACCGACTGAGCCCTGATCCACCGATGATCTTGGTGTCCGGGATGTGAGGTAGAAGCGAGAGTGCCCCTCCGGGCAGGCAGGATGTCGATTGCGACGTCCACAGCCAGCCGTCCCGAGAGGGGCACCTCGTAAGTGAAAGCCTGCCACAGGGTTCGCCCTGTTTTCGACGACCCGAATCTGGTGTCGACCGCGGGACTGGTCCCGGTGTTGCGGCTGGCCGAGTCCGCCGGACTGCATGATCAGTTGTCCGGGTTGACGGTGCCCAGTCCGAACGCGGCGGCCAAGACCGTGTGCGTGATCGGCGGGATGCTCGCCGGTGCCGACTCCATCGATGACTTGGACGTGCTGCGGCACGGGGGGATGCGCCGGCTGTTCTCCGGGGTGCGCGCATCCTCGACGCTGGGCACGCACCTGCGGACCTTCACCCACGGGCATGTCCAGCAGCTGGACTCGCGGCCTCGGCGCTGTTGGCGGGGCTGACCGGCCGGGTGCCGGAACTGCTGGCCGGCGGCGGCCGGGCCGGGATCGTCTACCTCGACATCGATGACACGGTGCGCGAGGTGCACGGCTACGCCAAGCAGGGCGCCGCGTTCGGCTACACCGGGGTGCGCGGGCTGAACGCGATCGTGGCCACCGTGTCGACGCCGATCGCCGCGCCGGTGATCGCCGGCGCCCGGCTGCGGCGGGGCAACAGCGCATCGGCGGCCGGGGTCGGCCAGTTGGCGGCCCGGGCGATCGGCACCGCCCGCCGCGCCGGCGCGGTCGGGCAGCTGCTCACCCGAGCGGACTCGGCAATCTACGGTCACGCCCTGGTCGGCGCCGTGCTCACCGCCGGGGGCTGGTTCTCCGTGACCGCCCGGATGGACCCCAAGGTGCGCGCGGCGATCGCCGGCATCGCCGAGAACGGCTGGACTCCGATCCGCTACCGGCAGGCCGTCTTCGACGAGCAGGCGCGGCAGTGGATCTCCGAGGCCGAGGTCGCCGAGATCGACTTCGTCGCGTTCACCGGGCGGCGCAAGGCCGACCACGTGCCCTGCCGGCTCGTGGTGCGCCGGGTCGCCCGGCTCAACCCCGCGTCGGTGCCGGCCGGCCAGGAGGAGCTGTTCACCGCCTGGCGGTACCACGCGTTCATCACCAACTCGACCCTGACCACGACCGAGGCCGACCTCACCCACCGCGCACACGCGATCGTCGAGCAGGTCATCGCCGAGCTCAAGGCCGGCCCGCTCGCGCACCTGCCCTCGGGCTCCTACCCGGCCAACGCCGCCTGGCTGGCGTGTGCGGTGATCGCGTTCAACCTCGCCCGCGCCGCCGCGGTGGCCGCCGGCATGGCCACCGCCCGCTTCGCCACCCTCCGCACCAAGATCATCCAGGTTGCGGCGCGGATCGCGGCCACCGGGCGCCAGCTCGTGGTGCATCTGCCACGCGACTGGCCATGGGCTGGGGCCTGGCGCCTGCTCTTTGATACCGCGACCAGTCCGCCGGCCGCCGCAGCGACCTGACCACCCGCCGCCCCGACGGCACGACCGGAGACCGCGCAGTGGAAGAACCGGACAGGCCGGTCGATCAGCCACGCCCACCACCGCGCAGCAGCCGCCGAACTCCGAAATCAGCGGACGACCAATCCTATCGGTGGATCAGGGCTGAGCGGCCGGACGACACCGAAAAGCCGGATGACCCCAGGGATCAGCCGTAGGCGTCCGCTCGGTGGGAGATGCGGACGACCTGGACTTGGACCTGCTCGTCGTGGATCGAGTAGATGACGCGGTACTGGCCGCGCCGGGCGGAGTAGTAGCCCTCGAGGTCGAAGCGCAGTGGCTTCCCGACGCGGTGCGGGTTCTGGGCCAAGGCGCCGAACAGGAAGTCGACGACTGCTGCGGCCACGGCCTCGGGCAGGTCGCGCTCGATGGCGCGCTTGGCCTGAGGGGACAGGAGGACCGTGTAGGGCTCGGGGGTCATGCTCGGCGCGCGGCCAGCGCGGCTCGAATCTCCGCTTCGTCGTGTACCTCGCCGGCAGCGAAGTCGCGCTCGGCCTGGCGGATGTCAGTCATCGCCTGCGGGTCTGACTGGATCGCGAGGGTCTCCACGAGGGACTCGTAGTCCTCGGCGGCGAGGAGGACTGCAACCGGGGCCCCGTTCTTGGTGATGGTGACGCGCTCATGGGTGCCCGCGACGTTGGAGACGACCTCACTGAACGACGCCTTGACCGACGCCAGGCTCTGCGTAACCATGACCAAAATACTAGTCACATTTGACTTGTTCGGCAACGACTTGTCCTGGAGTGGTCAGGCGATGTGCCACTCCTCGGCAGGCTCGTCGGTGTCCTCACCGTCGGAGATCCGGCGGGCCATCACTTCCAGCTGACGGACTGGGACGCAGGCACTGATCTCGGCGGTCGCCTCGATGAGTGCCCGGAGGATGTCCGGGCGGGGCGCGCCGCGGAGCGTGTCGGCGATCTCGTCGATCCGCTGGTTGTAGCGGTCCAAAGGTTGCCGGTAGTCAGCCAGGGCCTCAGGTGTTGCCATGCGCGGCACCGTTCCCGACTCCACCGACAGAACGTCGGTCAGCTGCGGGTGGAGGCTTTTGGCTCGTGTGGCTCGTCGGGGATGGGGTCAGGTAGCCGTTTGGGGCCGGCTTCTGCGGGGCGGGGCTGGTCTTGGCGGTGGAGGCGGACGGCGACGAGGGCGACGTCGTCGTCGGGTCGGCCGGAGACCAGGCGGTCGATGAGCTGGTCGCACAGCTGCTGGAGGGGCAGGTGGCCTAGTTCGCGGAGCAGCTGTTTGAGCTGGTCGATGCCGGTGTCGAGGTCGGCGTCGCGGCGTTCGACGAGCCCGTCGGTGTAGAGCAGCACGGTGGCGCCGCGGTCGAGGCTGATGACCGCGTCGGAGCGGGGGGTGTTCGGTTGGACGCCGAGCATGAGTTCGGCGCGTGCGGGGGCGAGGTCGGTGACGGTGCCATCGGTGGCCAGTACCAGCGGTGAGAGGTGCCCGGCGTTGGACCAGCGCATCCGGGTGACCCCGTGCCAGCGTTCGTCCATGTCTTGTTCGAAGCGGGCGACCGCGGCGGTAACGAGGGTGTGCATGTCCAGCAGGGCCATGGATGAGTCCAGCCGGGTAAGCACCTGTGCTGGTGTGGGGTTCCCGGTGGTGGCGACTCCGCGCAGCAGTCCGCGCAGCTGTCCCATGGCGGCGGCGGCGGTGATGTCGTGGCCGGCGACGTCGCCGATCACCAGCATGGTGGCGCCGTTGGCCTGCAGGAAGGCGTCGTACCAGTCACCACCCACCGCGGCGGCTTCGGCGGCGGGCAGGTAGCGGACGGCGACCTCGGCGTGGTCGGGTTCGGGGGGGGCGGTGAGCAGGCTGTGCTGCAGTTCCTCAGCCAGCAGCCGCTGCTGGCGGTACAGGCGGGCGTTGTCCAAGGCCTGGCCGGCCCGGGCGGCGACCTCGCCGGCGGTGGTGAGGTCGTCAGCGGAGAAAGAGCCGCGGGCTGCGCTGTTGAACAGGGTGAGCAGGCCCACGGTGCGTTCCCGGGCTTGCAGCGGCAGGACCACGAAGGACTCCGGCGCGAGCTGCTCGAGCTGCTCGATCGCCGGGCCGGGGTGCAGGACGGTGCGGATGCGGGTGGTGGCGTCGCGCTCAAGGACGGTCTGCTTGCCTGACTGCAGGGCCTGCAGCAGGAATGCGTCATCGCGCAGGGCGGGTATGCGGTCGCGGGCGTAGGCCTCCACGACGGGCAGCATCGACTGCTCGGCATGCCACCAGCCGACGTCGCGGATGGTGCGCCGCCCACCGGCGGTGTCCTCGTCATCGACGAGGGTCACCACGCACCAGTCGGCCAGCGTGGGCACCACCAGGCGGGCCAGGCGCGCGACCGCGGTCTCGGCCTGCATGGTGCCGGCCAGCTGCTCGGTGACCGCGGCCAGCAGCTCCAGCCGGGCGGCGGCTTGGGCGGCACGGGCGGCTTCGGCGGTGGCCCGTTCGATCTCCTGCCGGCGGGTGGTGATGTCGAGGAAGTAGACGGCCAGCCCATCGGGGTTGGGCCAGGCCAGCAGCTCGTACCAGCCGTCCAGGGGGGGCGGGTAGTAGGCCTCGAAGGTCGCGTGCTCGCCGGCGTTCATGGCCTGGCGGTAGTAGGTCTCGAAAGGGCTGCCGATCGTGTCGGGGAAGACCTCCCAGATATTCTTGCCCACCAGGTCCCCGCTGACCGGCTGCAGCAGGCGCTGGGCGTGGGCGTTGACGTAGGTGAAGGCCCAGTCCCGGTCCAGGGAATAGAATGCCGCGGGCATGGCCTCCAGCACCCGGGCCACACTCTGGTCGGCCTCGTGCTGGCTGGTGACGTCGGAGGCGGCACCCAGCAGCCGGACCGCGGTGCCTGCGGGGTCGCACAGGGTGCGGCCGCGGGCGGAGATCCACCGCAGCTCCCCGCTGGGCAGGCACACCCGGTAGATGGCCTGGAAGTCACCGCAGGTGGCGATCGCTGTGCTGAGCGCCTGGGTGACACGGTCCAGGTCGCCGGGGTGCAGGCGGACGTTGAACCCTTCAATGGTGCGGTCGAAGGTGGCCGGGTCGTAGCCGAACATCTCGACCAGTCGGTCGTCCCAGTCCAACTCCCCGGTGACCAGGTTCCAGTCGAAGGTGCCGATCCCGGCGGCGTCCATGGCCAGCTCGGCGCGCAGCCGATCGGCCTCCGCGACATCTAGAGACAGCGGGTCGACCGGCTCGTCCACTACAACCTTCCTGCCTGCCTCCAAGAATGCGCACACCGTCGCGCGCCGGGCGCGCTCAGTGTCCTGAAAGGGTTTCATCGTGCGCAACAGTCTGTCGGGGAGATCATAAAGTGTCAGGAACCCTGACGGTGGGAGGCCAGGTCGTTAGCCTGGGTTAATGGATGAGGGAATCGCGAGCCCTGACCCACCGCTGGCGCGTCTGCTGCTGCTGGCCAGCCGCTGGTTCGACGCCCGCTCCCGTGACCTGCTGGAGGAGGAGGAGGAGGAGGGTTGGCCGCGGCTGAGTCCAGCCCAGACGCTGCTGTTCGCCGTCTTGGACGAGGGCGGAACGCCACCGGCGGAGCTGGCCCGCCGGTTGGGCAACAGCCGGCAGGCCACCGGACAACTCATCGACGGCCTGCACCGCCTGGGACTGGTGGAGCTGGTGGACAACTCGTGCCGCCGGGGCGGGCGACTGGTCCGCTATAGCCCACGTGGGCAGGAGCTGCGCGCTGCGGCCTACCGCATCCTCGCTGAGCTGGAGGCCAGCTTGGGGGCGCGCCGGGCTCGCACCCTGCGCCGGCTGCTGGCCGAGTTCACCTCACCGGTCATCTGACCCTCCCGCGCCCACCAGCCGGTCAGACCGGCGGGTGTCACGGGGGCAGCTCTGTCAGACCGAGTAGAGGATGCTGGCCCGCACGTGTTTGTGGCCGGGCGGTGCGCAGCCCACGGCGGGACGTTGGCACCTCCACCGCGTTGGCGACCTCCCAGACCAGCCGGCCACCTGCAGCGATGTCCCGGATGGCCAGCGACCTGCGCGGCACAGTCGCGACCTTCATCTACTAGGGCGTTTCCCGCCTGGACATATCGAGCGCCTCGGGGGCCGGAGCTCTGACGCCGATCCATGTCGCCTGGGGTGCTGTCCTCGCATCAGGGGCCCTGTGAGCTGCCGACACCAGTGCTGCCAACTGCTCCCAAGGACCCGACGTGTCATCACCCCGGGGTGCTGCGGCGGGAGCGGATGCGTCTGGCGTGGACGCTGAGGTCCTCGCGGTGCTGCGTGGAGCTGGTCAGGTGGGCTTGCTCAGGCAGGCGCAGACGTGCTTGCGGTCGTGTTCGCAGTGGACGCCGTGGGTGGCGGTGAGGTCGGCGATGACGTAGAGCCCGTAGCCGCCGCCTCCGGCGGGCCGCTCCCGCGCGGGTGCGGGAAGTCGGTCGGGGGCGGCGTCGGTGACGATGATGAGCCAGTGGCCGTCTTCGTCTGCGATGCGCAGGCTGGCCGGTAGGGCGCCGTGCCGGACGGCGTTGGAGGTCAGCTCGTCGATGACCAGGATGGCCTTCTCCACGGCGTCCTCGACTGTGGGGGAGGCGTCGTCGTCGCGGCCGACGTCAAGTGAGGAGAGCAGGAAGTCCCGGACCTGCCGGCGGACCATGCTGAGTCCGCGCAGCGACCCGAGCTCGAGGGCTAGGCGGGTGTCGGTGGCTTGCGGGGTAGGCCGGTTGGCGTGCCAGGAGGTGAAGGCATCGGCGTAGCCGGTCGGGGTGCCGGTGGGATCACTCATCGGGCTGGCTGCCACCCTGTGAGGGAGTCCGTGGCTGACCGCCCCGCGTGGTCACGAGGCCGCTGTCCCACGGTACGGCTGGTTGAGCCCTGAACTTGAGCCGGATGGGCTGTGACACCACACGGGATCGGATGCGCAGCTGTTCCAGCGGGCGGGAAGGCTGCCCCGACAAGGGGGCTCAGTCCCAGGTCACACCGCGTCTGGGGTCGGGGTCGTGGGCAGTAGAGTCAGCCGGTCGCACACGACCCAACCTCGCACCCCCGGTGGTTGATGCCCCTGGGAGGACACATGGAGTCGCTAGGTCTGGCCGGGTACCGGTCGGTGTTCGATACGTGGCCGGCGCCGGCGTCGCTGCTGGACCTCGACCTGGTGATCGTCGATTCCAACGAGGCCCATCAGCGCTCTCTGGGGCGATCACGGGAGGAGATGGTCGGCCGCCGGACCTTCGATCTGTTCCCCGACCCGGACGGGCTGGGGGAGGCGGGCCCGCTCGGGGTCTCGATGCGCACAGCTCTGAGGACCGGCCGCCCGCATCGGATGCCGCTGCTGCGCTATCCCATCGAGCACGGCGGGACGTTGGTCGAGCGCTGGTGGAGCGTGGTCAACACCCCGCTGCTGGGCGCGGACGGGAGGCCGGTCGGCATCCTCAACACGCTCGATGACCTGACCGAGCTGATGGCCGAGCGGGAGAGCAGCCGGATGGCCCGGGCGGTGGCTGAGGACCTGCGGCGGCAGTCGGAGCGGCTGTCCGGGGACCTGCGTGCCCGCCACCAGGACCTGCGGGAGGTCCGGCAGGCCGAGGCGCGGGCCTCGCGGCGGCTGGCGGCGCTGGCTGAGGTGGCGCTGGAGCTGGGCGGTGCGGAGACCGTTGACGGGCTCACCGGCATCGTGCTGCGCGGGTTGGCCGTGCTGGGGGCAGACGGTGCCGCCGTCGGGGTGATCAACGAGGAGGGAACGAGCCTGCGCCTGCACCTCACCGACTCCCTCGGGGCAGACGCCCAGCGCATGTACTCCACGCTCGCGCTGCACGAGGAGCTCCCGGCGACGGTCGCTGCGCGGACTGGCCGCCCGGTGCTGATCCCCGACCGCGCAGCGGGGACGACGTTCTCGGCCGCGATGACCGAGGGGTACGCCACCTTCGGCCGGGAGGCGTGGGCGGCGTTGCCGCTGCACGTGGGGGAGCGGGTGCTCGGGTCGATCACGGTCAGCTGGGAATCCCCGCAGGACTTCGCCGTCGGGGAGGTGGAGCTGCTCACCGCGTTCGCCGCGCAGTGCGCGCAGGCGCTGGACCGGCTGCTGCAGCGGCAGGACCGAACGGTCAGCGGCCACGATCAGCCGGCAGATGTCAGAGGCCCTGCAACGCAGGCCTGCCTCACCCCACCCGTGCAGCCCGATCACCTGCAGATCGCCGTCCGCTACGTCCCGGCCGGTGCACGAGGTGCAGGTCGGTGGGGACTGGTATGACGCCTTCCTCGTCTCCGACGGGAGCACCCAGCTGGTCGTCGGTGACGTGGCCGGGCACGGGCAGGAGGCCGCCGCGGCGATGGGGCAGGTGCGCAACGTGCTGCGCGGCATCGCCCACACCCTGGTCGAACCGCCGGCGAGGGTGCTCGGCGCCCTGGACCAGGCCATCGAGCACCTAGGCCATCGACACCCTGGTCACCGCCGTCCTGGCCAAGGTCGAGCAGACCCCGGCCGAGGCCGAGACCGGGATGCGCACCCTGCGCTGGTCCAATGCCGGGCACCCCCCACCGGTGCTCCTCCACCCGGACGGGCGGGCGGAGCTGCTGGAGCGCCCGGCCGACCGGCTGCTGGGGGCGACGGTGGGCAGCCCCCGGCACGACCACACCGGTCAGCCTAGATCCCGGCTCGACAGTGCTGCTCTACACCGACGGACTGGTCGAGCGCCGGGGCGTCCCGCTCGATG
>NZ_JAAMPA010000009.1 GCF_011758655.1 Modestobacter marinus | reverse complement strand
GTCGTCGCGGAACTCCTTGGGGTAGGGCTTGGGCACGGTGAACATCCTTCCAGCGGCACCTCTCGGCACCGCAGATCAGATGTCACCTACTCGTGCAGCAGTCCCGTTTCGTCCACAGTACCTTTCCTGACATCCCGGCACCGCTGTTCCGCACGACTGCTGTGCAGGGTTGCCCAGAGGGACGTGGCGGGGACTGAGCATGGATGCGCTCTTCGGTGGTGCGCAATGGAGTGCTCGCAAGATCATAGATCGTCACGAAACCTGACGACGTCCCCCAACGGTTAGCCTGGGTTGATGGAAGAGGCGACCATCGGCCCTGATCCCCCGCTGGCTCGTCTGCTACTGCTGGCCAGCCGATGGTTCGACGACGAGTCGCGAGATGAACTCCAGCAACGAGGGTGGCCGCGACTGAGTCCGGCTCAGACCCTGCTGTTTACCTTCCTCGACGCCGAAGGCACACCACCTGCTGAACTGGCCCGGCGCCTGGGACACAGTCGGCAGGCCACCCATCAGCTCATCGACGGGCTCTGCCGACTCGGTTTCGTCGAGCTGGGGGTCAACCCCCAGCGGCGCGGCGGCCGCCTCGTGCTGCTCACCGGGCACGGTCGCGAACTCAGGTCCACGGCTTGTGACATTCTGCATGCACTTGAGATCAGCCTGGGAGCCCGGCGGGTCCGCACCCTGCGGCGGCTGCTCGCGGAATTCGACGTCGCTGCCTTTCGTTCTACCGTATGAGCACGCGAGTAATCGCCGCACGGGGAAGCCGGTGGTAGTGGCCGACCGGGAGCAGGTGCAGCACCACACGCGTCGGCCAGCGGTCAGCAGGCCTGCTGCCCCCGGTGCGTTGCAGTCAGACGGGGTTTGGGCAACCCACGGGTGGCCTCAGGCGGAGCTTCGGCGCGAGTGAAGTCGATGCGCGCCCACGCAGTCTTGTGCCCACCGTCGGCAAACCAGCCGTGGTCGCCGCAGATCTGTGCAACAAGGTAAAGCCCTAGCCCACCGAGGGCGGCGTCCCGATCCACTGCCGGACTTGGCGGCGTCTGGAAGGCGGCGTCGCTGACCTCCAGCAGCCAATGGTTCCCACAAGCGGTGATGACCACCTCTACCGGCGCGTACCCGTGGCGTAGCGCGTTGGAGACGATCTCCTCGAACACCAACAGCAGTCGTTCCGCGGCCCCTTCATCGGCCTGCCCCGATGTCGTCTCACGTTGGAGCGCCGTTGCCAGCTGACGGCGGCAGCGTGTGGCCTCAGCGACCCCGGTGGGAAACCAGCGGCCCAGCACGATCGGGTCAGCGGCTGATTCGGGTGGCTGCCGTCGGCCCCAGAAGTTGTCGCTCACGCGTGGCCCTCTCCACTCGGCCGCAAGGACGAGCCGCCGCGCAGGAGACTTCCGGGCCCGGCATGCCCGAGGACGTAACCCCGACCAGGTGCCGCCGTCCATCTTCTACTGGTGGCTCACCGGTCGGATCGCTACACGTGGGAAGGTACGCGGCAAACCACTACCGGCCGGTCACCGCCGCCGGAAGTGTCTTCCTCGGATACCTGGTGCAGGCCACGCGGGACCTCACGTCGGGAAGCTGACCCGTCGTCCCCGCACTGGCACTGCGGGGGGCGGCAGGCTTTGCCGACGACCGAGGAGGAGCGAAGACCTGGGAGGTGCCCACGATGGGGGCTGGCCGAGTCACAGGGCGTGGTCCGCTTTGAGCTCGGTCTGTGCGCGTCCTCCACTCAGTTCCGCTACGGCGTCGCCGGTTGGTCTTTTGGCACGGACCGGAGGGTAGAGGGACTACAGCTATCCGAACGCCCGTGGCCCCGTTTCACGTTGCGCCGATCCCTACGGTCACTGCTGCTGACTGAGCAGGCCAGAACGAAGACGCCGTCCTGGCGGTCCTGCATCACGACCGTCTCCTCGGCATCGACCTGCCTCCTTTGCTGCGCCTCGCCGTCACTAGTGCCGGGGAACGTAGTCACCGTGCTCGTCGAGGCGGTACCGGGTGCCTTGCTCCGGGGTCGCGGCGATGGCGCGAAGCGCGCTTCCGAGAGCTGCCACGTCGCACAGCGAGGTGGTGCGGTTGGCGCTGGCGCGCACGGCCCCGGGGAGCTGGTGGCGCTGGTCGAGCTGGGCGTCGCGATGGAATTGCTGGACCTGCTCCTGGCTCAGGGAGAGGAGCCGGGCCATGTAGGGGTGGGCGCAGAAGCAGCCGCTGCGCACGCCGATGGCGTGCTCGGCGGCTAGACGGGCGGCGAGCAGGGCGTGCGGGAGTCCGTGAAGGTTGAAGGTGGCAACCGGCAGGCGGTCACCTGCCGCCGGCCCGTAGCGGTGCAGGCCGGGAACGGTGGCCAGTTCTGCATCCAGTGCCTGGGTCAGGGAGCGTTCGTGGGCCAGCAGCCCTGGCCATCCGTTGCTGGTCAGTTCGTGCGCGGCTGCGGCGAGTGCGACGGCGCCGAGCACGTTGGGTGAGCCGGCCTCGTCGCGGTCGGGTGCGTCGGCCCATACGACATCGTCGAAGGAGACGGCCTTGACCGCCCCGCCCCCCACCAGCAGTGGTTCCCCGCGTGCCAAGAGGTGCCGGGGTGCGACCAGCGCACCGGAGCCGAAAGGTGCGTACATCTTATGCCCGGACAGGGCCAGGGCATCCACCCCGAGACCGGTCATGTCGATGGGCCGGTGCCCGGCCAGCTGGGCGGCGTCGACCACCACGAACACGCCACGCGCCTGCGCGGCCCCCGCGATCCGGGCGAGCTCGGGTAGCCAGCCGGTGACGTTGGACGCGCCGCTGATCGCCAGGACGCGTGGCGTGGGGTGCTGGTCCAACGCGGCGATGACGTCCTGCGGGGTGAAGGTGCCACGGGTGTCGACTTCGATGACCCGCAGTCGGGCGTAGCGGCGCCACGGCAGGAGGTTGGCGTGGTGCTCGACGGCAGTGGTCAGCACCACGTCCTCGGGCCGGAGGTCCAGCCGAAAGGCCAGCGTGTTCAGCGCCTCGGTCGTGTTGCGGGTGAACAGCGCAAGATGAGTCCCCGGGTCCGCGCCGACGAAGGGGAGCAGGCTCTCCCGGGCCTGCTCGTAGCGGGCGCTGGCATAGCGGGACTTCGCGCCGGCGCCCCGATGAACACTGGAGTACCAGGGCAGGAAGTCCTGCACCGCCCGGGCGACGGTGACCGACGCCGAGCTGGTGGCTGCCGCGTCGAGGTCGACGTAACGGCGCAGCTCGCCGCTGAGGACCGACACTTGAACGTCCTCACCGACGAGGCGGCCTCGATCGTTTGTCAGCGCACTGTCCATGACGGTTTCATCGGCCGCGCCGGCCACTTCTTGAATCCCTTCGGGTGAAGTCGGTCAAGCGCGGCGCACCACGAGTCGTTGAGCTCTCATGGGCACCATCACGCAGCACACGAGTACGCCACCCAGGTGGCGGGGCGGGGTCCGGCTGACCCCGCGGGTCTTCTGGGACCTGGCGGTGTACACGGTCGGCTTGGGGATCGCTGTCGGGCTGGTGTTCCCGCCGTTCGCCACCGGCCTGGGAGTGCCCGCGCGGTTCACCGAACGGCCGTCGTTCCAGGTGGCCTGCCTGGTGGCCGGCTTCCTGGTTGGTGCGCTGAGCTATGCGCTGTGCCGCTGCGTTGTGGGCGGCCGCCTCGCCGTCCTCAGTGCCCACCTACGCTCAGTGGCGGAGAACATCTCCCAGGCCAGCCGCACCGGGAACTGGTCACAGTCGACTTCCCAGCGCATCCGGGTGGACTCTGATGACCAGCTCGGTGAAACCGCGCGGGCGTTCAACTCCCTGCTGGACGCGCTGGAGGCCGGTGAACACTTCCGGTCGCTGGTCCGCAACGCCTCCGACATCATCACCGTCGTCGATCCCTCAGGCGCCATCACCTACCAGACCCCGTCGGTGGGATGGGTGCTGGGCTACCCGCCCGGAGCGCTGCTCGGCAGCGACGTGCACGACCTGCTCCACCCCGACGATGCAGCCACCTTCCGCACCCGCCTGGCCGGCGTCATCGCCGGCTCCACGCAAACGCCGTGCACCGGGTCGAGGATGCGTCACCGCGACGGTTCCTGGCGTTGGATGGAGACCGTCGCCAGCAACCTGCTGGACGATTCCGCCGTCAACGGCATCGTGCTCACCACCCGCGATGTCAGCGACCGTAAGGAGCTGGAGGAGCGGCTGCGCACCCAGGCCTTCTACGACCCGCTGACCGGCCTGCCCAACCGGGCACTGTTCATGGAGCGCCTCAGCGCGGCCGAGGACCTCGAGCGCGACACCGGCGCCCCGGCCGCCGTGCTCTTCCTGGACCTGGACAACCTCAAGGCCGTCAACGACAACCTGGGGCACAGCGGCGGAGACATCCTGCTGCAGGTCGTCGCGGCCCGGGTCAAGGCCTGCCTGCGGCCTGAGGACACTCTCGCCCGGCTCGCCGGTGATGAGTTCGCGGTGCTGCTCATCGGCGCGCACAGCAGCGAACAGGCCACCCGGGTAGCTGACCGCATCCTGGCCTCCCTGCGTGAGCCGATCATGCTCACCGACCAAGTCGTCCGCGCCGGCGTCAGCCTGGGCATCGCCACCTCGGCCACCTGCGCGGTCAGCGGCATCAGCCTGCTGCGTGCGGCCGATGTCGCCATGTACGTGGCCAAGACCAACGGCAAGGGCCGCTGCGAGGTCTTCCGGCCCAGCCATCACGCCGCGCAGCTGGATCGGGAACGCCTGCAGGCCGACCTGCACCAGGCCTTGGACCGGCAGCAGTTCGTGCTTCACTACCAGCCGATCGTCGATTTGGCCTCCGAGCACATCAGCGGCTACGAGGCGTTGCTGCGCTGGCAGCACCCCGAACGCGGCCTGGTCCCCCCCGTAAAATTCATCGCCCTGGCCGAAGACAGTGGTCTGATCGTCCCCATCGGCCGCTGGGCTCTGCGCGAGGCGACCCGCCAGGCCGCCGCCTGGCAGACACAACACCCCGGGGCCGACCTGCGTGTCAGCGTCAACGTCTCGGTCCGGCAGTTCCAGCACCCGGGCCTGATCGAGGACATCACCGACGCGCTGCACCACGCTGGCTTGGACCCGCGGCTGCTGACCCTGGAGATCACCGAGTCCCTGTTCGTGCGGGACACCGAGGGCACGGCCGGCAAGCTGCGGCAGATCAGAGAGCTTGGTGTCCGTTTGGCCTTGGATGACTTCGGGACCGGGTACTCCTCGCTGAGCTACCTGCGCCGTTTCCCGATCGACATTCTCAAGATCGACAAGTCGTTCGTGAGTGGCGTCGGCGTAAACGCCGAGGATCGCGCTGTCATCGGCGCCATCGTCCAACTCGGCCAGACCCTGCAATTGGACCTGGTGGCTGAAGGCATCGAGACGACTACCGAACTTACCGCCCTCCAGGCACTGGGCGTGCAGTACGGACAGGGCTATCACCTCGGCCGTCCGGCCGCGACCACCGCACACGAGGACCTCAGCGACCGGCACCTCGAGCGCCGACAGCCGGGTTCTCGCGGCAGGCCGCTGCGGCCGGTGTCGCATCACCGGCTGACGTACCCGACCCCGGAGCCAGAGGCCGACCACCCGATCCCCGAACAGCCATCAGACCAGGCTTCCTAGGACTACAAGTCATTCCAGGCGTGCCGCAGACTTCCCGCTTGTCCAGTCTGCGCCTCGCACAGCGCACCCAGCTGCGATGACGGCGCCTCCTGAGATCTGCCGATCAGATGGGCTGTACGCCGCCTGCGGCGGTCCCCCGCCCCCACCAGTGAGCGGGGGACCGCCGCCTCATGCTGTTCCCGGTGGGCGCAAACGGTGCTCAGTAGATGAACCGGGCGACACTGGTGCGCAAGTCGGCGGCCATCCGGGAGAGCTCGTCGACGGCGACGCGGGTCTGGGTCAGCGCCTGAGTGGTGGAGTCCGCGGCGGTGGAGACCCCGACGATGTTCTCGGCGATCTGCCCAGATCCGCCGGCGGCCTCGGTGACCGAGCGGGCCATCTCATTGGTGGTGGCGGTCTGTTCTTCCACCGCTGAGGCGATGGTGGTCTGGCGGTCGCTGATCTGGCCCACGATCGTCGAGATCTCCTCGATCGCGGTCACCGCTGCGGTGGTGTCATCTTGGATGGCGGCCACCCGGCGGGAGATGTCCTCGGTGGCCTTGGCCGTCTCCTGAGCCAGCTCCTTGACCTCGTTGGCCACCACCGCGAAACCCTTGCCCGCCTCACCGGCCCGCGCGGCCTCGATCGTGGCGTTGAGCGCCAGCAGATTGGTCTGCTCAGCGATCGAGGTGATCACCTTCACCACATTGCCGATCTCGGCCGAAGACTCGCCCAGCTTGGTCACCGTCGCCGTGGTCATCTGCGCGGCAGTCACCGCCCGGGAGGCCACCTCACTGGCCTCGGCGGCATTGCTGGCGATCTCCCGGATCGAGGCACCCATCTCTTCGGCTCCGGCAGCGACGGTCTGCACATTGCGGCTGACCTCATCGGCCGCGGAGGCGACCACACCGGACTGCGCGCTGGTCTCCTCCGCCGACGCCGAGATCTGCGCCGACGAGGCCGACAACTCCTCCGAGGAGGCCGCCACCGCATCCGCGGAGGCGACCACTGAGGCCATCAGCTCACGCAGTGACACAACAGCGCTGTCCAGCGAGGTTCCCATCCGGCCCAGCTCGTCGCGGGTGGACAGACCCGAGGTGCGCGTCAGGTCACCAGCGGCCAAAGCGTCGGTGACGTCCTGGGCCTTGCGCGTGGCCCGGGCGATGCCGACCGCGACGAACAGCCCGATGCCCATCGCCACAGCGATCCCGACCACCAGGATGGCGATCGAAGCCGTGCGCTGACTGGCGGCCGACTCAGCGGCCGCAGCCGCGGCCTCCGACGCTTCGGCCACCTCCAAAGCCACCAGCTCGTTGAGCGCGTCCTCCAGCGCGCCGGTGAGCGGCTGGGCCAGCGTCGCGTTCGCCTCGATCCAGCCGGCGTAGTCATTCGCCAGGGCCAGCGGCAGCAGGGTGGACTCCTGCACTTGGGTGTACTGCGCGTAGATTTCCTCGATCTCGGTGATGTGCTCTTGCTCGGCCGTGGTCATCTCGGTGCTGGTGTAGCTGCCCATAGCGTCTG
Source organism: Modestobacter marinus (assembly GCF_011758655.1). Classification (NCBI taxonomy): domain Bacteria; kingdom Bacillati; phylum Actinomycetota; class Actinomycetes; order Geodermatophilales; family Geodermatophilaceae; genus Modestobacter; species Modestobacter marinus. The sequence goes on along the minus strand of NZ_JAAMPA010000009.1, from coordinate 4,062 downwards.
CGAACCGGGTCCTCAGCTCTTGAAGGGCGTCCACGCTGGCCTGCGCCTGAGCCGGGTCGGCCACCAGTACGGCGTCCCGGTTACGGATGCGCATGTCTTTTTGCAGGCCACGCATCGTTGTGACGTCGATCAAGCCCGCCACGTTCGACTGGTACATCACCTGCGTCCGGTCCGCCGCTGTGTTCAGCGCCTGCAGCCCGAGCACGCCCACCAGCATGGCCACGGCTGAGGCCACAGCCACGGCTGCCAAGATCTTCGTCTTCACGGTCCGGTCACCCCACCAGCTGCGGAAGACCCGCGCGGCAGGACGAAGGCGGGTGGGATCGGGCATGGCGTTCTCCTGAGTAGGGCGAAGCGGCGGCGCAGCGACTATGGGCTACTCCGACTGTCAGAGGGCGTCATCGACCTGTGGCAGTGAGAATCCAGGCCAACGGCTGGAGACCGCGGGTAGGAGCCTGACCCGGTTTCCCGGACACCTGACCTGAGGCGAGAATCGCCTGGGAGAGGAGTCCTGGATGCCTGCAGCCAAGCCGCTGGAGTTTCGTCGCCGTGCCGTGGAGCTGGCCCGGCAGCGCGAGAAGCCGATCGCTGAGATCGCCCACGACCTGGGGATCGCGGAGTCGTGCCTGCGCCGCTGGATGAAGCTCGATGACGTCGACGCCGGCCGGTCAGACGGCACGACCAGCGACGAGCGGGCCGAGTTGGTGCGGCTGCGCCGGGAGCTGCGGGTCGCGAAGATGGAGATCGAGATCCTCAAGCGGGCCAGTGCCTACTTCGCCCGCGAGGTGCTGCCGGACCCAAAATAGGGTTCCGGCTGGTTCGTGAGCTCGCCGCCGAGGGCTTCCCCGTGGCGGTGACCTGCCGGGTTCTGCGGGTCTCCCGCTCAGGCTTCTACGAGTGGAAGGGCCGCCCACCTTCGCTTCGGGCGGTCGCCGACGCGTCGCTGACCAGCACCATCACCCAGGTGCACGCCGGGTCCCGGGCCACTTACGGCGCACCGCGGGTGCACGCCGAACTGCGCCTGGGACTCGGGGTGGCGTGCGGGCGCAAACGGGTTGCCAGGCTGATGCGCACCGCCGGGCTTGTCGGGGTCTGCCACCGGCGCAAGCACCACCGACGGTCTGTCCCGCTACCGGCCCAGCACGTGGACCTGGTGCAGCGCCGGTTCAGCGCTGATGCACCGGACCGGCTGTGGGCTACCGACGTCACCGAGCACCCCACGGCCGAGGGGAAGGTCTACTGCGCCGCGGTGCTGGATGTGTTCAGCCGGACCATCGTCGGCTGGTCGATCGCTGACCACATGCGCTCTGAGCTGGTCGTCGACGCTCTGGAGATGGCCCGTTGGCGCCGCCGGCCCACACCTGGAGCGATCGTGCACAGCGACCGCGGATCGCAGTACACCAGTTGGATCTTCGGTCACCGGCTGCGCACCGCCGGGCTGCTCGGGTCGATGGGCCGGGTTGCCTCCAGCGTGGACAACACCATGATGGAGAGCTTCTGGTCGACCATGCAGCGCGAGCTGCTGGACCGCCGCCAGTGGTCCACCCGAGCAGAACTTGGGTCAGCGATCTTCGAATGGATCGAAGGCTTCTACAACCCCCGCCGACGCCACTCCGGCCTGGGCTACCGCAGTCCCGCAGAGTTCGAAGCACTTCACACCGCCGCACTCACCGCGGCATGATCAACGAACCGAACGTGTCCGGAAAACCGGGTCAAGCTCCGGTACGACACCGAAATAGGTCGGTGACCGCGCTAAGCCGGAGACCCGTGTACATGTCGACGCCACCCCAACTTCGGCCGTTAGGAGCCAGGAAACCCGACCACTCGCGGCCCGACCCACTTCCGGAGAGCGGGTCGTGTCACAAGCTGCAGCGCCCCAGAGGGCATTCGCATGGACATCGTCTTCTCCGTCGGGCTGGGGCCGGCGTTTCGGGCGCATCCGCGGCGTGCCAGGTCGCTACCTACCCCGCCAGGGGACCCGCCAGGGGGACCCGCCAGGGGGACCCGCGTGCGGTCGAGACCGATGACGGTAGAGCCGATTCGACAAGCTCACCGCCCAGCACGCCGTGCTGCCGTCCAACGTCAGGATCCGCCCGAATCGGACCAACTGTTCGGATCGGTGAGACGCTCGACTGAGGCAGGTCCCTGTGGGTGTGCGCCAACTCGCGTCGCGCAAGCAACGGACGGCCTTGAACGGTTCCCTGGACGCTGGCAATCCATGCCCCCTGTGAACGGATCTCCCCCCTTTGGGGGGTGATTTCCCGCGCAGTTGTCAGGGCGCTCGCTCGTGCACCCGTTGCTTGTGCACAACGGGACGAAGTCGTTCCGCGACAAGCTCGCCACGGAGGCGACGTCCCCGGAACGGAGACCTGCCATGACCATGACCATCCCCGCCCACGAGCCGGTGTCCAAGCGCAAGCGCGTCGGCGTAGTTTTCAGCGCCAGCATCTTGATGCTCGGCGGCGGTGTCGCCTGGGCTGCCTGGACCAACAGCGGCACCGGTGCGGCCAACGCCCAGGCCACCACCGCGACCGGGCTGGTCGTAACCGCGGGAACCCCGTCAAGCACGCTCTACCCCAAGCCGGCAGACGGATACAGCGATCCCTCGATCGGTGCAGTGTACACCACCGTCGCCAACCCGAACCCCTACCCGGTCCAGGTCACGACCGTCAGCTTCGGGGCCGTCACGATCACGCCGCTGTCCGGACGCTCCTGCCCCGTCGGCAGCGTCGTCCCCACCTCCAGCACGCCGACCGCCCTGGCCACCCCAATCACCCTGGCAGCCAATGCGTCAGCCACCGCGGTCACCATCCCCGGCGCGGTGGAGATGATCTCCACCGCCGAGGACGGCTGCCAGGGCGCGTCCTTCAGCGTCCCGGTCACCCTCACCGGCGCCTCCGCCTGACCTGCCCCTCTGCTGTGGGCGCGCCGACCGCGCGTCCCACGGCCCGTCCCCCTCCCGGAGCCGACATGCTGGCGCGCCTCACCACCGCGGTCATCACCTTTGTGTGTTCGTTCGCTGTCCTCGCCGCTGGCCCGGTCCAGGCCGCCTGGAGCAGCGCCGGCGCCGGGCTCGCCGCCCAGACGGCAACGGCCATGCCGAGCGGCCCCACCCCGACCGTGACCATGAGTTACAGCCTCGGCGTCGGATACATCTACCGGCTGACCTGGCCGGCCAGCATGCTGCACGCCGGCCGGCCGGTGACCGGCTACCGGATCTCCCGCTCTGTTGGCGGATCGCTGCTGGGGATCGGTACGTGCAGCGGAGTCACGGTGACGGGTCTGGGCGCGCCGATCTACGTCCCCAGCGATGTCGGTGCGGACGCCTACACCTGCACAGACGTCTCGCTGGTCCCGCTGACCGCGGTCCGATACACGGTCACCCCGGTTTATGAGAAGTGGGTCGGGACAGCGTCCCCCTGGTCGATGCCCACGAGCTGAGCGCCCCGGCTGGCAGGTAGGTGTCCTGCTCTCAGCTGGAGCTCTTATCCGAGAGGCGGCACTGTCCGGTGAACCAGCGGCGTGAGACAACCCGTTCGTCGCCGACCATCAGATGCCAGCTTGAACCCCCGTGCAGACGAGGTGCTGCCCGACCGACGCGCGAAGTCCCCGTCCTCTCCGCATGGCGGTTGAAGACATTCTCCGGGTGCGTCGGAGGGCGCGGCATCACCGCGGAAGGTCCGGGGTGAGCACTCGGCGCGCCCGCCACCAACGGCTCCGCCCAGTTTCTTAACCTTGGTAGGTGTTCCAACCAGCCAGGCGGCCAATGGTCAGCCCCGAGTACAGCCCTTCTCGGCGCACGACCCGCCCCGCCGCCACGTTCCTCCCCCACTGGCACAGCCTCTGCGAACCGTCCACGCCGATCCGATGAGCGTGGTCTCCACCGCGGGACCGGTGGTTCCGGTCGAAGGAGCAGTGCCTGCCGGGGTAATGCCCCTCAGCCCGCGCAGCTCCATCCGACCTGTGTTGTCAGGGCTCCGTAAGGCCGCCATCTTCCTCGCTCAGCTGACCTCAGCCGAGGCTGCCACCTTGATGTCGAAACTGCAGCCGACAGAGGTCGAT
>NZ_JAAMPA010000008.1 GCF_011758655.1 Modestobacter marinus | reverse complement strand
TTCCCGGTGAACCGGACCGGTAGTCTGCCCGTCAGCCGTTACTCATTCGTGATGGTCTGGTGACGCGGACTCGGTGGCCAGGGCGCCGGCGCCGGCCACCCTCCCCCGCGGCACCCCATGCCGGCTGGCCCCGCCACCTCTGCGCCGGCGCCGGCGCGGGTGACGTCCGGGAGAGCCGGCCACCGGCGTGCGCTCCACGGGGGGAGAGCGCGCGCCGGTGACCGGCGCGCGGTGGGCTGGGCGGTCAGCGGTAGGCGGCCATGAAGGCCTCGCCCCGGATCGTGATGGCGGCCATGCGGACGGGGTTGGCCTTGAGACGCTCGACCAGCTCCAGCAGCACCTCGGCGAGCTCCTCGGACAGGCCGAGGGTGTTGCCGTCCTCGTCGGCGCCGCCGGTGAACACCACCGGCCCGCAGTAGAGCTGCCGGGAGAAGCCCATCCCGGCAGCCACGGCGGAGGCCACGGGGTTGAGCTCGCAGCGGTACAGGCCCTCGTCGTGCACCCACATCTCCATCTCCGGGTGCAGCCGGACCACGTCGACGTCACCGCCCACAGCGGCCTGCAGCGGCTCCAGGAGGCTCCCGGACGGGCCGGGGGACCACTGGGCGCGGATGGCGTTTCCCTCGATGTCCAGCCGGACGACGGTGATCGCGGTGGTGTCGGTGCCGCTGGCGGTGGCGGTGGTCTCGGTCATGGCGTGCTCCCGTGCTCGGGGGGCTGGTCAGGCCCCGGGTTGGTGAGTCCACGGTAGCGCCACCGTCTGACAGTTCGCAGCACTTGTTGCGCGCGTCAGTCGATCACCTGGTGCGCCTGCAGATGCGGCCCCATCCGGGTCGTCGTCCCCGGCCATCGCCCGATCAGCAGCGTCCCGCCGACGCTGGCCGGGAAGGGCTCGACGTGCACCACCTCGAGCACCTGGCCGCTGATGTCCTTGCCACCCCACCGCGTCCCCGGGGCGCACGTCACCCGGTCCCCCACCTCCCACGACGCCACGGCCTCGGGGTCCAGCGGGTTGGACAGGGTCAAGTCGATCGAGTCGCTCACGGCACGCTCCAGCGCTCGGGGGGCTGGTCAGGCCCCGGGGTTGGTGAGCCCACCGTAGGAGCGGCCGCCGACAGTCCACGACCCGAGGACGCCGGGCCAGCCGGCATGGGGTGCGGGCTGGCGCGGCGTCCGTCCCGGACGGCAGCCGCCCCGCCTGGCCTCAGGCGCGGAGTGCAACCAGCGCGGCGCGCAGCAGTGACAGCGCGGTCTCCTCGCTCAACCCGGCTCGGTGCGCCCGGCTGGCCAGTTCTGCGGCTGCTTGGCGCACGTCACCAGCATCAGCCGCCGACACAGAGGAGGCGGCCACGACGGTGCCCAGCCGTCGCCGGCTGGCGACCAGGCCGGCTCCTTCGAGTTCGCGGTAGGCCCGGGCGACGGTGCCGATGGCGACGCCCAGGTCACCGGCGAGAGCTCTCATGCTGGGCAGCCGGGTGCCCTCCTCGAGCTGCCCACTGTCGATGACGGCCGCGATCTGGCCGCGGATCTGCTCATAGGGCGGGATGGGGCTGGCCAGGTCGACGGTGACGTCCACGATCTTCACTGCTCCGTGGTGACGAGTTCGGCGGCGGGGACGGGGACGCGGGTACGGATGAAAAGGACGCCGATGCCGACCACCCCGCCGACCAGGCCGATGAGGGCCAGCGCGCCGCCCACCCATGGCAGGAGGGAGGCGACTGCGCCGACGGGCAGGTCCTCGAGGCGGGCGGCCTGTGCCGCCGTCTTCGCCGCGCTGCGGATCGCCAGCCCGCTGACGGTCACCAGGCCGGCGACCAGGATCATCGCCGCGGCGGTCGCTCCGCGCAGCACCCGCTGCGCCGATGCCCGCCGGAGAGCGCCCTCAACGTCGGCGTCATCGGTGACGATCGCGGGGCGGTTGGCGACGACCAACAACGCAGCCGTGGTCAGCGCGAGCAGGCACCCCAGGCCCACCAGGGCCGGTAGCCCGTATCCGCTGCCGACGTAGGGAGACGCTGCGCCCTCGACCAGCCCGTCGCCGGCGTGGACGGTGATGCTGCGGTCGTAGCGGTCGGCGGTCACCGCACCCACAGCGATCACCACGATCCCGGTGACGAGCGTGCCGATGGCCGTCCGCAGCAGCCAGACCGGGATGGCCTGCAGCAGGCCTCGATGCGCCAGACGGGCCCGCCGGACCATGCCACCAGGCCGGGGCCACGTCAGCTCTCCGACCAGGATGACGCCGCTATGGGCGATGCCGAAGGCCAGCGGCAGCATCATCGCAGCCACCCCGGGGCGCCCCACTGTCGGCACCAGCAGCGGAGTGATGTACATATCCGTCCTCACGTTCGCCTGTATCAAGTAGGCGGCACATTGACACAGTCATGACGTGTGCACGGGGACGTCCCACGGGAGGCGTGTTGCGCGACATCACCGCCGTGGGCTGACACGACGGCTCGGATGGCTGCACGTCCCGACGTCGGAGCCGCCGTTAGCGCTCTGCCAGAGGTCGGGAACCGGAGGGCCGGTGTGTCACGTGGTGCTTGTCCAGCACTCGCCGGACGGCGGTCTGGGAGCGGTCGACCAGCTCGGCGATCTCGCGCAGCAACCGGCCGCCGGCGTAGGACTCCAGGACGTAGGCCTCCAGGCGCGCCTGCAAGTCGGCGCTGAGCACCGTGCCGGTGCGTGCGGTGCCAGCGAACTCCGGCAGCGGCCGCACCGACGGCCGGGGCGGCAGGGCACGGGTCGAGTCTGGTCACCCTCGAGCGGGCCAGGCCACCAGCGGTGACAGCGGCTCCCCGAAATGGGGGACATCGGGGTCCTCCTGGTCGTGGCTGCCGGCGGCGTGCGCGAGGGCGGCCAGCAACAGCTGGAGGCTCGCCTGGTCAAGGTCACCGGTCAGGTCGCCCAGGTCGACCGGCTGGCCGTCCGCGAGGCTCCCAGCGGCGCGCAGCAGCAGCTCCTGGCCGTCGTCGCCGGCGACGGTGCCGGCCTGCAGGGCGCTCCGGGCGTCGTCCCACCGCACCTGCGCCCAGGTCTCGCCTCCAGCCGGGTCCGGCTCGAGGTCGATGAGGCCGGCGGCCTGCAGCAGCGGCAGCCAGTGACCGCCGTTGGCCAGCAGCAGGACCGCGGCCTCGAGGGCGTAGTCCCCCACGGCGGCGCGCAGCAGCGCGTTCTCGACGTCGACCAGCTCGAGGTCGGAGGCACGAGGCTCGAAGATCACCGGTCCAGTGAACCGCCGACAGGCCAAGCGCTGACCTCCTCACTGCCGCCCTCTGGCTAACCTCACCAACTCACTGTTATGGTGATGGCATGACCAGGACCGAGCCCGTCCACCGCAAGATCACCGCGTACCTCCGGGAGGAAGTGCTGCCTCAGCTAAAGGTCGGAGAGGAGCTGCCCACCATCGGCGCCCTGGGCAACCTCTTCGACGTAGGAGGAGTGCAGACCGTCAGGGACGCGATTCAGCCCCTGAAAGACGAGGGCTTCGTCGAGACCCGGATGGCACCCACGCGCCGGTGGGTGCTGGTGAAGCCCTACACGGCGCCCCAGCCCGTGCCGGGCGCGCAGACCTTGGACCAGCTCCGGGAGTCCCTGGTCGCCGCCCAGACGGCGGTGGCCGCGAGCCTGGCTCTCGTCGACACCCTGCGCAAGGCGGCCTAGCCGCTCGTCCTAGCCGACCACCTCGCCCCACGACGGGCCCGCCTCTCACAAAAGGCAAGCCCGTCGTTCTGCTTGCGGGAAGGAGCACGACTCGGCCCCGCCGGCCTTCCCCGGCCGGCTGCTGGCCGGCCGGGGAAGGTGCGGGGCGACCTCATCAGGCCGACCGGGCGGTGAGGGCCGACAGGACGTCGGAGGCGCCGGTGACCAACCGGACCCCACCGCTGGCGAGGAGACCGTGGCAGCCCACCGAGCAGGCCGAGGTCACCGGGCCGGGGAGGGCGAGCACCGGGCGCCCGATGGCCTGGGCGGCGCGCGCCGACGACAGGGCGCTGGAGCGGGCCGCGGCCTCGACCACCGCGACGCCGATCGGTAGGGCCGCCATCAGAACGTTGCGCCGCAGCGGCCGCACGTTGATCGGTGCGGCCCCCGCGGAGCCTGCGAAGCCAGCAGCGCCGTCGGTGATCACGCGCTCGAACACGGTTGTGGGCACTGTGCCCTCGTCCCACCGGGCTCTTCGACGTTGGGAACCCCAGGGTCATGCACTGGCCGACGATCACCCCTCCGGCGCGTAGCCCCAAAGCCAGTCCCGCGTCCTCTTGGGGAGTCGCATCAGGAGGCGGTGGAAGTGGCGTGACCGCCTGTCCAGCCACTGCACCGCGTGGCTGTGCAGCGGGATCGGCTCCGGAATGGGTGACAAGTCGTTCTCGGCGGGGGCCCATCGCCACAGTCGCTTGTTGTCATCTTCGATCTGCATCGTCACCGGCGACTCGATGCGCTCGTTGGTCAGCATCTCCTCCTTCGAGATCGACTCGACCCGTTCGTCACCCGGCCCTAGGTAGCGAATGTGGTAGGCCGCCACGCTCTGCGGTTTCATGATGATGATCTGCCGAACCGGCCACTCGCTGTTGTTCCTCACAGTCAGCAGGCCGCTCGTCATCACCTTCGTGTTTGGCCGGTCAGGCATCGGCTCCCAGACCGGATTGAGAGTGGCCGTCACCTGCCGAACCTGGGTCCGCCGCTTCCTCCGGTCCCCAGCCCGAAGACCCCACACGCCGGTGATGATGCCGCCGGTAATGCCGACGACGAAGCCGGCCAATTGGTCAACCAGGAACTCCACGCTGCCGAGGATGCCAGTAGCGCCGACGACCTCGCTGACGCCGCTACCAGTCCACTTCTAGCGGTGCTCATCCTTCGACTCGTCCCCCAGCGGAACAACTGGCGACTTGGCTGCCGGAGCGAAATACCTTGTAGTCATCCCGTGCTTTCCCGAAAAGTCACGGTGCTGCCTTACCAGAGCATCGAAGGCGTCGGGCGGCAGCGGGTTGTCAGGCAAGCGGCAAGGCTCAAGTCTTGGCGGGTAGTCCGAGTAGTCAGATACAACGATGCCGCGATCCTCAAGCCGGACCGCACAGCCGTGGTGGACCGCCCAATCCTTGTCTTGCTCCATGGCGTACGTCAGCGCCAGGGTCGTTCTTTCCATCACTCTCACGAACAGCGGGGTGACATGCTCCGGCTGAAGCTCTATTGGCAGCTTACACCCGGGCTCGAAGGCATCGAGCGCTGCTCCGAAGACCCGGAACTGTTCCAACAACATGAGCTGCCGTAGCGGTCGGTAGTAGAACTTCATCGAAGGGCCATAACCGACCAAGAACACCTCTTGGAAAGGGCTCTCCGCCATCGCCTCACGCACACCGCGCCCGAAGAGCCTGCTTGTGTCGTACTCCCTTGAGTCGTCGTCCTGCCTGTCGAAGTGGTCAACGATGATTAGGTTGATGTGAGACAGCCCGGTCTTGTAGCCTGCGTGCTTAGTATTCTTCGACCGAATGACTTGAGCCAATTTCTCAGAATGAACCGACTCGGATGATCTTTCCTGGATAACGCCACGCACGTTCTCCTGCTTGACGTTGCCATCCTGATCGGTGATAGAGAACTCGGCCACTTGAAGGACCGCAACGTCGTCCCTGTGAATATGCGGACCGCCCTCGAAGAGCTGCCCAATGTAGCCGGGAACGTTGATGAGCCGGGCGTTTGACTCCGTCTCGTAAAGGTCGGTCACCTCGACGCCAAACTCGGGACCGTACCGTTTGGCGAGCACGAAGTCCGGCTTGTCGCCTGGCTCTAGCTTATCCAGCTCAGCAGCGTCATACACGACCTCGACCGCCAGTCGCTCGCGTCCAGCCTTATCCATGGCAGCAGTCTTCACCGAACAGCCAGCGAGGGTTGGACTTTGCGTACAGGCGGGCACCAGATCCGTCGTCCACCCGGTTCCGGGCGCCAGGAGGACGGGGAACCGCTGGACCTCCGCGCCATCAGCGTGATCACCAACCGCAGCGCGTCCGGTCCGAGTTCACCGTGCTCCTGCCGTTCGTGCAGGCGTTGATGATCGGTTCCCCGTCTGCGTCGTCGACGGCTGGGCGCAACGGTGAGCACCGGTGCGATGAGGCTGCTGCGATCGGCCTATTGATCACATCGGGCATCCACGGTGCCGCTCATCGGCTGGCGCATCAGGCGCCGACTCAAATCATGAGACCGACGCTGGCCAGCGCTCCTGTAGGAGCGCATGCACCGGCCGACACCTGCGGGATCAGGGAAGGCGTCGGCGGCTCCTGCCATAGTGCCGGCATGACCACTGAGCAGCCCCCGACCTGGGAGCAAATCCTCAACGACCCGGTGGCTTACGGCTACAGCGAGGGGGACGCAGAACGCATCCGAGGCGAGCGCACAATCGGCCAGGTCGCCAGCCTCCTGCACAGCCGCGGACAGGACTCATCAGCCGCACTGATGCTCGACGTGCAGTTCCTAACTATCCAGCGCCGCTACGGCGAAAACTGGGGAGACGACGACTCGGAGTTCGTCGCGATCCTCGACATTGAGTCCTACGTCGTACCGCGTTTCAATCAAGAGTGCAGAGCCCAAATCGAGTCCGCTCTCGATGTGGTCCGAGACCACGAAGGCGCCCCCCAGGTCAACGACATCCGTATCCGTGAGGTCATCCCAACTGTAGGAGCGCGCTGGCGAGAAGGGCTGATGCGTGACCTGGTCGCCGAGCAGCCCAACAACCAGGCCAGGAAGGTTCGGCTGGAGCCGACCCACATCACTGAGGACGGTCTGTTCTTCACCAATAACGAGGAGTACCGCGTGTACGCGGTACTCAAGGACATCCAGCGTGACCTGCCCGCCGGCGACACGATCCTCATTGCCCCACTCCCGGGCGCCCGCGCTCGCGGCACAACGATGACTCCAGACTTCTTGGTCGCATACCGAGGCCGAGTGGGCGTCATTGAAGTCGACGGGCCCAAACACGACGGACGCTTTGGGGCCGACGCACAACGCGACCGGCTCGTCCAGAACGCAGGAGTACGAGTGGTTGCACACATCCTCGTCGAGGACCTCCGCAGCCGCGAGAACGTCGAGATTCTGGTCCGCGACTTCCTTCATCGCCTTATCGCCCCCTAAGCCGTCGGTAGCAGTGCTTGATCTGGGATGAGTGGACGTCTGACGGCCGTACGGCGTGATACCGGGCCTTTCCGACCGGCTGATGGGGCTGGCCTGAGGAGGCGCGGGGCGGCCTCCTCAGGCCGGCCGGGCGGTCAGGGCCGACAGGACGTCGGCGGTGCCGGTGACCAACCGGGCCTCACCACTGGAAAAGAGCATGTGGCAGCCCACCGAGCAGGCCGAGGTAACCGGTCCGGGGACGGCGAAGACCGGGCGTCCGATCGCGTGGGCGGCGTGTGCGGTCGACAGGGCGCCGGAGCGGGCCGCGGGCCTCGACGACGACCGTCTCGGCCGTCAGGGCCGCCATCAGGGCGCTGCGGCGGCGGAACCGCACGTTGGTCGGCGCGGACCCCAGCGGGGACTGGGAGACCAGCAGCCCGCCGTCGCCGACGATGCGCTCGAAGAGGGCGGCGTGCGCGCTGGGGTAGGGCCGGTCCAGGCCGCCGGCGGTGACGACGACGGTCGGGCCCTGCCCTGTACCGCGGTCGCGGACTAACTCGTCGTGAGCATCGTGAGTCTTGACTATCTAACTCACGGGTCTCACGATGGAGGCATGAGCAGTCCGATCGTCGCTGGCCTCACGACCCTTCCCGCTGGGGAGGCCTCGAAGGTGGTGCACGCCCACCCCGAGCTCGCCGACGCGGGGACCTCGGCTCCGCTAGTGCTGGCGATCTCTGCCCGAGATGCCACCGAAGCCGCGGCTCTCAGCGACGTGATGACGGCCGCCAAGGCGGCTCTGCGCAGCAGTGGCGCGACGCTGACCAAGGTGATGGACGCGCTGTTCCCCGCCGAGCGGGACTTCCCGATGCCGCCGGCTCTGCTCGAGCAGGTCAACCGCAACGCCAAGGCTCGCGCCGAACTGGCCGACGAGTTCGGCCTGCTATCCGGCGCCGAGGTCGCCGAGCTGGCCGCGTCCACCTCCGGGAACGCCTCGGCCATGGCCAGCAGGTGGAAGAACGAAGGCAAGGTGTTCACCGTCGGGCCCACCGGCGGGCAGCGGTTCCCCGGCTTTCAGTTCGGCAAGGACGACGGCCGCCCGCTGCCGGTCATCGCCCAGGTCCTGACCGTGTTCGGTGATCGGCTCAGCGGTTGGGAGCTGGCCCTGTGGTTCACCAGCAGCAACGGCTGGCTGGGCGGGGAGCGCCCGGTCGACGTGCTCGACAGCGACCCCGAGCTCGTCGTCGACGCCGCCGGCCACCTGGCCGCCGAGCTCCTCGGCTGAGCCCCCCGCGATGCCGCCGGCTGCCCCGCCACCGTCCCGAGTCCCACCGCCCGTCGACTTCCCGGCCCCGCCGGCCGACGTCGCCACCCTCGACCCGCTGCTGACCTCCTGGACCGCCGGCGAGGAGTTCCACCGCTGCTACGACGTCGACTGGGGCGCGCGGGAGTTCTACGCCGGCACCGCCAGCCGGCGCGGCCGCTTCCACCCGATGACGCCCGCCGGGCACAGCGACCCGCTGCCGGTGCTCTACGGCGCCAGCGACGTCGCCGGAGCCCTGGGTGAGTCGGTCTTCCACAACGTGCCCGTCCGCGGCACCAAGCACGTCCCCTACGCGCTGCTGCTGCACCGCCTGGTCGTCGCCCTGGTGCCGCAGCGGGACCTGACGCTGGTCGACCTGACCAGCCCGGGCCTGAGCCGGCTGGGCCTGGCCCATGGCGAGCTCATCGGCTCCGACCCCCGCAGCTACCCCGAGACCGCCGAGTGGGCCCGCGCCCTGCACGACCACCCCAGCCAGCCCGACGGCCTGCTGTGGATGTCCCGGCTGCACAACACCAGCCGCGCCCTGGTGCTCTTCGGCGATCGCGTCCCCCGCGACGACCTCACCGCCGCTCCCGACAGCGTCCCGCTGACCCTGGGCGCCGGCGAGGGCTTGACCGCCGTGTGCCTAGCCGCCAACCGCGCCGGCATCACCGTCACCGGCCTCCCCTGAGCCACTAGCCGGTCCCCCTGGACCAGCACGCGGTCAGGCGGGGTCGGATGAGGGAGCGGGGACTAGCCAGAGCCCGATCATCAGCACGCCGTAGGCCAGGGCAGGGCCGGTGTGCGGGAATCGCTTGCCGGCCGCGGCCCGTGCCTGCCCGTGCCCGAAGGCCCACCGTTCAGCGGCAACCACCCCGCGGGCCGGGAGGGCGAGCACGGCCGCAGCGGCGCCGAGGACGGCGGCCTTCTTGCCCACGGTCAGGGACGCGAAGGTGAGCCGCAGGCCGCCATCGCCGTCGGACTCCAGCCCATCGCGGGTGCTCGCCCACGCCGCCTGGACCTCCGGTGCGGTCACGGCGAGCGACCCAGCGAAGAGGCCGGCCTTCAGCCATCCGCGGGCCGTGCGCGATGAGATGACGTCAGGCGCGGCGTACCAGAGGACGGTGGCTGCTCCCGAGGCGAGAACTGCAGCTGCCTCGCGGAGACGTCGTGGTGGTCGTCATACCGGAAGAGACGCGCAGGACCGACAAGAAGGTTCCCGAGCTCGGGCGACAGAACAAGGCAACGAGCCGCAGTACGGAGGTCCACCGGCCTCATACAGAGAGTCGTCGCATCGCCTCAACTCCAGTGACGATCGCGCCGACTAGATGTCCATGCCCATGCCCACGGAGTACTTCGCCGCCCTCGCCGGCGTGAACGCCTCGGTGCTGCTGGCGGCAGCGGTCGAGTGGCGTGCCGCCGTTGATGCTCAGACCGATCAGGCAGAGCAGAAAGAGAGCAGATCTGCAGCTCGCTTGACCGTCGCCTTCGCCATCTCCTCTTGCGCACTGGCACTTGCGGTGCTCGGAAGAGAGAACCGAGTCGGGGGCATTGGGTGGGCGCTCATGGCACCAACGCTCGGCGCCCTGGCGACTCTCTACCTCCTCTTCTTTCCAGCCGACGGCCGTAGAATCAACGGCTTCTTGGCTGCACGCGGCAAGGTGTTCTGGTGGTGCTTCTGGGGCGGGCTCGCGCTATTCGCGGGCGGCTTCTTCTACATCGGCCTCGGTCTCGACTTCATCTGACTTATCGACCAGAGGCCCTCGACTCCTACTAGCCTCCGCCGGCGCAAGCGGGCAAGACGCTAGGCTGCGTTCTCGGACGAGAACGAATGGCGGAAATTCTGTGTTCTTTGAGTTTGTCCGTGCAGTCGGCGCCATCCTGACGGCGGCCGCAGCCCTCTTGGGTCTCTATCTTGGTGTGACACGTTCGGCGAGACTCCGCCGGCGAGAGCAGCTCTACCGCGAAGCATTGACCGCTCTCGCCGAGAGCGATCCTCAGCGACGAATCGTCTACGAACTTCATCGCGCCGCTCTGGCTGACATCGTCGCGCGCCAACTGACTGGCAACTGGCGAACCATCTGGCCCTGGTTCGCCTGGCTCGTGCTCGCTGCCTTCTTTGGTCAAGCCGGGTACTCGGTGGCGAGCTACACGGGCAGCGATGCCCCGTGGAACTTCGGCGACGCGGTCGTCGCCAGTACAGGCGACCTCATGACCGCCATCATTCTGGTCGGGATGCTCCTCGCCTTCATCCCGCAGATTTACCGCGCATACCGGTTGACGCTGATAGGTCGCGTTACGGTGGCCCGCCGGTTTCACGAGGGCGAAAGCGTCAGGCGGCCAACCACCCTCATGGAACTCGAGATCGAGCATGACCTGGCTGTTCTACGGCAAGCGCAGGCCGCCAAGCAGGTGGACAAGGTCGACTCCAAGCCAGCCAGACCGACGACCGGGCTCAAGGAACCCTCCTGGCAGGACCTATTCGGTAATCTAAGGGAGTATCGCCGCGCCCTCATTCCCGGGCTTTTCGCAGCTGGCTTGGGTTTCTGTGCCGGCGTACAACTGTGGATTTCCCTGCAGCCGGGGGATCAGGCGACAGCTGCCGCTTCGGTGGCTGGCCTGGTCCCTTGGAGTGTTCTTCTGTTAGTCCTCACCTTGGTGCCCGCGGCAACGCTATGGCGCAACCTTCGCAGTGAGCTGAAAGCGATCGGTCCGCCGCAGACGTACCCGACGAGCTCAGCCAGGCTCCGCACTCAGCTTGGAAGCCGGGGCAGCCGGCATGGGGTGCAGCCGGCCCCGCGCCGGGTGGCGGGGCCGGTCAAGCGGCAGGCAGCGCCAGCAGCTCGTCGGTCACGCCGCGCTGCACCGCGACGCCAGGGGCGTCGTCGGCTGCGCTGGCCAGCACGGCTGAGGTTGCGGCGTCCACGACGACGGTCAGGTGGGCGCGGTGGCGGGAGAGCATGACGCAGGCCCGCCCGGTGTCGGTGCCGAAGCCTCCGGCGTCGCGGTACCCGGCGAGTGGGTGCAGCGTGACGACGGCGGGGCGTTCCAGGCCCTGTAGCTGGTTGGCGGTGCCGATCAGCAGGTCGGGGTGGTCGGACAGGGTGGCGCGGATTGCGGCGGCCTGGGTGACGTGGGCGCAGACCACGGCGACGTCGGCGGCGGTGATCGGGCGTGACCCGCTGGCAGTGGTCAGGTGGTGGGTCAGCAGTTCGCGGGCGCGGTCGGCGCAGGCGTGAATCAGGGCGGGGTCGGTGGGTCCGGCGTTGACGGTGACGACGCGGTGGGCCAGCTCGCGCACCGGCTGGCCTCCCGCGTCGGTGAGGTGCTCGGGTGGGCGCCGGGAGGTGAAGGGCAGGCCGGGGTAGAACGCGCCCTGCACCAGCGCGGTGGTCGCCGGTCCCAGCCGCCAGGTGTGGCGCAGCCGGACCACGCCCACCGCGTCGCCGTGGGCGGCCAGCAGCGCGTCGGGGGCGGGCAGGTGCGGGCCGGTGGGCGAGGTCTGCCAGCGCCCGGTCTCCCCGGTCACGACGGGGGCGACCTGGCCGGGGTCCCCGACACAGACGACCTGCCGGGCGTGGGCACCGAGTGCCCCCAGGTCGGCGTAGGTGGCCTGCCACGCCTCGTCCACGATCATCAGGTCGCAGCCCACGTCGGCGGGTTCGGCGTAGAGCCAGCGGGCGGTGGTGGCGATCAGGATGCCGCCGCGCTCGCCGGGGAAGCGTGCGCCCTTGGTCGCCACGGTCGCCCCGCCGACGTCGGGGACGGCGTGCTTGGCCGACCACATGAGGGTCGCGGCGTCGGTCTGTGCGCCGATCCGGCGGGCCAGCTCGACGGCCTGGTCCCGGGTCTGGGCGGCCACGCCGACGCGCAGCTCGGCGCGCTCGGCCAGCGCGGCTCCCAGCAGGGCCACCAGGCGGGTCTTGCCCGCGCCGGGCGGGCTGGGCACGACGACGGCGGGGTCACCGGACCAGGCGGCGTAGAGCACCTGGGCGGTGATCGGGTCGTTGAGGATCTCCTGCCCGGCCCACCGGTGCGCCGGGCGCGGGGACGCGGCGTCCAGGTCGGGTCCGGCGGTGGCCGGCGTCCTCGGCGCGGACGCGACGGGGACGGCTGTGGGTGCGGGCGCGGGGCGCGCGGGCATGGTGCGCATGGGGGTGCTCCTGTCGGTGGGCTGGTCAGGCCCGGGTTGGTGAGGCGACGGTAGCGGCGGCCACCGACAGTCCCGGTGGGCGCGGTGGGTCAGTCCTCGGCCCCGGCGACCAGCAGTTCCAGCGGCACGTCGCGGCGCACCGGGGTGGGCGTGCGGCCGGTGGTGAGCCAGCTCGTGCGGGTGGCGTAGAGGCGGCGGTAGCGGGAGCGGCCCTGCCGCATGGTGCGCGGGTTGGGCGCGGTGGGGGCCAGGGTGACCGGCTCCCCGCCGGTCGGCCCGCTGTAGCCGGTCAGGGTGAGCACCAGCCGCCCGGCGGCGACCTCGGTCCCGGCCACGGTGGCGGTGAACCGCTCGGCGGCGGTGTCGCTGGGTGGGCCGGTCCAACCGGTGACGGCGTTGCCGGTGCGCAGCCGGGCGTCCAGCCGGGCGCAGGTGATCCGGCCTTGCCGCTTGGTCTCCCCGGCGCTCGCGGTGCCGGTGACGACGTGGCCGGTGTGCACGGCGCGCTGGCGGTGCAGCGGGTCGGCCAGCAGCGCGGCGGCGAACAGGTCGGCGGCATCGCAGCGGGCGCGCAGCCCGGTCGCGGCGCGGCTGGTGGTGTCCGGGGTGCGCCAGTTCCAGCCCTGGGCGTGCTCGCTCTGCGCCTTGCCCCAGGAGTAGGTGTCGTCCTCGGCCAGCACGTCCAGCAGCGGCAGCGTCGGGCCGGTGGTGAGCCGGTCCAAGACGGCCAGCATCCCGACCGGCCCCTCGTCGTCCACGTCCAGCCACGTGCGCCAGATGCCGGGGTCGCGCTCGTCCTCGGGCACGGTGCCGGTGGTCCAGGCGCGGCGGCAGGCGGCGGGCAGGTGGACGACGGCGACGCCGCCGGGGAAGTCGTCACGGTCGGCCCACCAGCCGATCGCGGCGGCGACGTCGGCCAGCTCCCCCTCGGGGGCGGTGGTGCGAGCGGCGGTGAGCAGCAGCGGCAGGGTCATCGGGTCGTCGGTGACCAGGGTGGGCGGCTCGACGGCGTTCATCACCACTCCCAGGTCGCGCAGCAGGGCCAGGGCGTCCTCGCCCTCGGCGGTGGCCGGTGGCTGGCCGGGGGTGGCGGCGGTGACGGTGAGCCGGCCCCTCGCCGCCCGCGCCCGGACGGCCACCGGATCGGTGAGCGGGGGCAGCGGTGCGTGCAGCAGTCGGGGCGCGGGGCGGCCGGTGGCGGCGGCGTGCAGCCGCTGTCCCAGGTCGAACCACTCGACGGTCACGACGCCGGTCCCGCCGGGGTCGTGGTGCGGGCCAGGCCCCAGCCCTCGCGCAGCGCGGCGGCGGCGGCGGTGGCGTGCGGAGGGGCCGGGAGCGCGTGGTCGGCGGCCAGCTCGGTGGCGGTCGCCAGGGTCAGGCCGGTGCCGGTCAGCAGCCGGTCGGCGTGGGCGCGCAGTCGGTCATCGGGACGTCGGGCAGTGCTCATGGGACGTGTGCTCCGGACTCGGTGGGCTGGTCAAGCCCGGGTTGGTGTGGCGACGGTAGCGGCGGCCACCGACAGATCGGTGCGGGCCGGTGGGCCGGGTGCAGAGACTCCCCGGCCCACCGGCATCACGCGGCCAGCGGCGGGATCGCCACGGTGGTGGCCCACGGCGGGGTGCCCCGGGGCGGGCGCGCGGAGACCACTCCGCAGACCAGCCGGGACCGGGTGCGCCGCTCAGGCCAGGGGGTGTCGCCGTCGGTGAGCACGACGACGACGTGCGGGGCCGGGCGCAGCGCCTCAGCGGCGGCGATGCCCACCCGCATGTCGGTCCCCCCGCCGCCGACCAGCTTCACGTCGGCCAGGGAGCGGACCCGCTGGGCGGTGGCGGCCTCGGCATCGCAGGCCAGCAGGTGCAGGTGGTCGCGGTCCACGCCGTTGGCGTTGAGCACGCCGTTGACCTCGCTCATGGCGGCGTCAAGGTCGCCCTGCCCCATCGACCCCGACGTGTCGATGACGACGGCCACGATCACCTGCGGCTCGACCATGGCCGGGGTGACGATCCCCGGGGTCTGCCGCCGCCGCCCAGGCCGGGCGTAGGTCTGATCGACCATGCCCGCCTGTGCGGACACCGCCCGGCGCACCGCTGCCCGCAGCACCACCGGCCAGGGCGCCACCGAGGGCGCCAGCACCCGCCTGGCCCAGCGGTCCAGCCCGGCGGGGACGCTGCCGCGCCCCTTTGATGCCACGTGGTCGGTGACCGCGATCGCCACCCGGCGGCGCACCAGGTCGCCCTCGGCCTCCCCGATGCCCGGGGCGCTGCCGTCCGCGAGGTTGGCGTCGGCGGCCAGCTCGCCGGGCACCGCCGGGCTGCCGGCCCCGGACCCGCAGCCATGCCCGCCGTCGTCGGCGGCGGCACCGGCACCGCCCTGCCCGTCCTGGCCGCTGTCTGCGTCCTGGCCGTCCAGCAGGGTCGCGTAGTAGTCCTCGGCCAGCCCGCCGACCTCGCACCCCAGGTCGGTCGGGGTGACCACCCCGGCGGGCAGCGGTACCCCGGCGGCCAGCAGGTCGTCGTTGATCTCGGCGTCACCGGCCAGGTTCCACGCCAGGTGCACGTAGGGCTGGGTCAGTGCCGCCGCCCGCCCGGCGTGGTCGCGGATCAGGTGCCCGACCTCGTGCAGCAGAACCGCCCCGGCGGTCGTGCTGTCCCACGCGGTGCGCCCGGTCAGCAGCTCGGGGTCCATGTAAAGCCGCCAGTGCCGGTCCACTGCGAACGTCCCCAGCCCCGGAGCAGCCACGGGCTCGGCGGCGAACAGGGCGTGCATGAAGTAGGGGGCGCGTTCAGCCGACACCAGCCGGGCCAGCCGGAACG
>NZ_JAAMPA010000007.1 GCF_011758655.1 Modestobacter marinus | reverse complement strand
GCGCGCAGCTGGTGCTCGATAGCCGGCGCAGCGGCCGAGACGTCGCCGGCGAGCTGGGCATCAACCACGAGACGTTGCGCAACTGGGTCGCCGCCGAACGCCGCGAGCGGGCCGATGGGCCCGCCGCGCTCACCGCTGATGAGCGGATGGAGTTGGCCCGCCTTCGGCGCAAGGTAGCCGAGCTGGAACTCGAGCGGGAGATCTTGAAAAAAGCCGCGGTCTTCTTCGCTCGGGAGACGGGCCGGTGAGCCGCGGACTGGTCTGCGAGTTCATCGCTGCGGAGAAGACCAGCTATGGCGTGCGCCGTCTCTGCCGGGTGTTCCGGCTCAGCCCCACCAGCTTCTACGCCTGGGCCGCCCGCGCCGGCGGGCCGACGGCCGCCGAACTCCGCGACCGAGGCTGCCCGTCAAGCCTGGGTCGAGCACCGCCGGATCTACGGCGCCCGCCGGCTGACCGCTGAGGTCCGCGACCGCGGGCACGACTGGAACCGGAAACGGGTTGCCCGCCTGATGCGGCTGGGCTCGATCGAGGGAGTGCACCGGCGCCGGCGAGGCAAGTACGGCCGCCGCGCGGTCTCCACCGCGACCGCCCCGGACCCGGTGGAGCGGAACTTCACCGCGGCCAGACCCAACCAGCTGTGGGTCGCCGACATCTCCTACCTACGCACCTGGGAGGGATTCCTCTATCTGGCGGTCGTCGTCGACGCCTTCAGCCGCAAGGTCGTCGGCTGGGCGATGGCCGACCACCTACGCACCGAACTCGTCCTCGACGCCGTCGGCATGGCCATCACCACCCGCAAACCGCCGGCCGGAACGGTGCACCACTCCGACCGCGGCACGCAGGGTGGATTCCACCGGTCGTCGCAACACCTTGATCGTGGAGGTCTGGGTCATGGCGACAGCGGACTGGAGCAAGAAGGCCAGCGATGTGCCCGAGGGGGTGCGTCGGCAGTGGCGTGCTGATCGTGCGCTTCGGCCGGCGATGCGTTCGCCCGGCCGGCCGGAGCCCTCACGGGTGGTGCAGCGTCAGTTCTGGCGGCTGATCGCCACGGGAGTCACCACCGTCGAGGCGTCGCTGGCCGTCGGCGTGTCCTGGCCGGTGGGCACCCGGTGGTTTCGACACGCTGGCGGCATGCCCCCGATCTCGCTGGCCGAGCCCACGGGCCGCTACCTGACGTTCGAGGAGCGCGAGGAGATCGCGCCCCTGCGCGCCAGGGGCACCGGAGTGCGTCAGATCGCCCGCGTTGTGCAGCGCGATCCGTCGACGATCTCCCGTGAGCTCCGCCGCAACGCCGCCACGCGCGGCGGCACGCTGGAGTACCGCGCGACGGTCGCCCAGTGGAAGGCCTAGCAGGCCACCAGGCGCCCCAAGGTCGCCAAGCTCATCACCAACGAGCACCTGCGCTACTACGTCCAGGAGCGGCTGGATGCCACCGTGCGGCGAGCTGACGGCACGGTCGTGGTTGGGCCAGCCGCGGCCGGGTGGAAGGGGCGCAAGATGAAGCCCCATCGGGCAGATCGGCGCTGGGCGACAGCCTGGAGCCCGCAGCAGATCAGCAACCGCATCCGGGTCGACTTCCCCGACGATGAGTCCATGCGGATCAGCCACGAGGCGATCTACCAGGCGTTGTTCATCCAGGGGCGCGGTGCCCTCAAGCGTGAGCTTGTTGCGTGCCTACGCACCGGACGGGCGTTGCGAGAACCACGAGCCCGAACCCGGAACAAGCCTCAGGGGCATATCAGCGCCGACGTGGTGCTGAGCCAGCGGCCCGCCGACGCCGCCGACCGAGCCGTTCCGGGCCACTGGGAAGGCGACTTGATCATCGGCACCGGCCGTTCGGCGATCGGCACGCTCGTGGAGCGCTCGAGCCGCTCAACGCTGCTGGTGCACCTACCCCGCATGGACGGCTGGCGCGAGCGGCCGACGGTGAAAAACGGCCCCTCCCTCGGCGGCTACGGGGCCCTCGCGATGAACGCGGCGCTGACCGCGTCGATGACAAGACTGCCCGAACAGCTGCGCGCGACGCTCACCTGGGACCGGGGCAAGGAGCTCTCCGGGCATGCCCAGTTCGCCCTCGACACCGGCACCAAGCCGCACAGCCTCCGCCACGGATTCGCCACCGAAGCACTGGCCATCGGCATCCCCCTCCAGGACGTCCAGGACGCCCTCAGACACCGCGACCCTCGCACCACCCGCCGCTACGGCCGGACGCGGCACAACCTCGACTGCTCCCCGCCTACTCACTGGCCCAGTCACTCCGCCGGCAGTAGTCACCGGCGTCCTCGCCCCACCCCGCCAACACACCGACTCACCAGCGTGCGCGTGACACCTTCGGGCGCGTCACTGCTTTTCGTCACAGGGGAAGCTCTAGCGTGCACCCATGACGCAGCGGTCCTCCCGTCCGACAGCCCTTGTCCTCTCCCATGCCCTGGTTGGGCTGGCCGTGCGGCACCTGGCCAGGAAGTCCGGGGTGTCCTCTGGCCTGGAGGTGCTGGCGCTCGCTGTCGTGGCTCATCACCTGCTCGACGCGCCCGTGGCTCGGGCATTGGGCGAGACCCGTGGCTCGGGCATTGGGCGAGATAAGTGGGTGAAGCGGTCGCTCGGCTAGAGCGGCTCCGCCCAGCGGAACCGCCCCACGCGGGCGCCGTGTTCTGCAGCTCGCTCCCGGGGGCGAGCTGCAGAGCCACCAGCGCCTCGCCCGCCAGGGTGAGCAGCTAGATACCGCGGTCCTCCGACGGCGAGGGTCAGGGCAGCTGGCAGCTGATGCTGAGCGTGCCCTTGCGGGGCTCTCCGGGGAACGGGGTCTCCTGGATGGTGCTGATGTCGACGCCGGCGAGGCCACCGGTCAGCGTCCAGTGGAAGCCCGAGGGCAGCACTCCAGCCTGCAGGGGCGGCACGAGGAAGCGCAGGTGCAGCAGATCCGGCGTGCCAGCGATGACCTGGCACTCGGCGAGGACCACTCCGGCCAGGGACGCCCGCCGGGTCACACCGGGTATCTTGATCGCCTCGTGGACGAACGCCTGCAAGGCGTTCGCGGCCTGCTCGTAGGCCCAGTCGGAGCCGCGGTCGTACTGCAGCTCCTCGTAGTCCTGCTGCGAGGGCAGCAGCTGGTTGGCCCCGCCGGTGCCGCGCCGGTTCGGCGCGCCGGCGCGGCGGACCATCTCGGCGTAGTCGTGGTCGGGCGTGAACGCCAGCAGCCAGACCACCGCGTGCTTGGTGTCGTGCCAGGTCACAGCTCGTTGACCATCTCGGCCGTCGAGCTTGAAGATGTCCGGCCGGTGGACAGCCTTCAGGGGTTCCTCGGTGCCGGCAGGGTCCAAAGGGCGCGCTGAGAGGTGAACTTGTCGATCAGGCTGCCCCAGGGACTGGCGTGCGCCATGTCCGCCAGGTCCCGGGCCGGGAAGCCCGAGACGCGCAGGTCTTCCCGGGCCCGGGCGGTCACCCGGAGCTCGTACTCGTCCTCAAGCGGATTGGGCCAGGCCGCAGCTCCTGCGGTCACGACCCGGCAGGGGTGCCGGCGGCTGCTGCTGAGCGGTGTGCCTCGGCACGCCGTGCCCGGGCAAACACGACCTCAGCGGCTGCCTTGTCCCCGGCTCGGAACGCCGCACCGGCGGCGATCAGCTCCTCGGGAGTCGGCGCCACATCCAGGTCCCCGGCCTCCTCGGCCCGCGCGCGGGCAGCCTGCGCCGCTTCGCGGTTGGCGGCCGCCGCGGCAGCGCGTGCCTCCCGCAGCCGCTCGACCTCGGCGCGTGGGTAGCGGTGGTGGGATCCGACTGGGTGGTCGGTGAGTTCACCAGCAGACGCCCACCGCACGACGGTGGGGCGGGAGACACCGAGGATGACCGCGGCCTCCTCCGGGCTGACCATCTCGACCGGCTTGCGGCGATTGAGCAGATCCTCGACCCGGGCCAGCGTGTCCGGTTCGGCATCAAACAGCGCTGCGACGATCGACCGGCCGCGGTCGTTGAGGTCGGCGCGCTCGGTCCCGACCGTCAGCGAGACGGTCGGTGCCGCGGACAGGCCGGTCGAGAAGTCGCGCGAGACAAAACCCAACGCAGCCGTCCGGTCCGGAGCGTGTCGCACCATCTCTGCCTCCCAGGTCGTAACTGTAACAACTGTACATCGAGATCGGACGGTGCGGCTGGCCGACACGAGAGCACTGAGCCGGCCGTCCCCAGCATGGGTGATTTGGGGATGGCTCGCGCGTCGCCCTCGGCCCGCTCTGCGCCCACGCAGGGACGGTAGAACGCCCGCCGGGACCGGCTGCATCTGTACCGGTGGCCAGTGCTCGTCGATCTGGTCCGGAACCGGGGCGACCACTCTGAACCAGGACGGGCCGGGGAGCCTGCTCAGCTGCGGGGAGGCCAGGCTACGGACGCAACGACGCCAACGGGCTGCCGCTGATCGAAGCCTACGAAGCCGGTGGCGACGGTCAGAACTACATCGCCCACGACCCCAACGGCACACCCATCGCCATCCGGGCGATCAGCGGGCAGGTCCACTACTACGCCGACGACGGCCTCGGCTCCACCGTCGCCCTGATCAACCAGGACGGCCTCCACACCGCCGACTACGACTACGACCCCACCGGCGAGGTCACCGTCACTAACCCCACCCCCACCTCTAACGCCCAGCGCGTCAATCCCTTCCGCTACGCCGGCGGCACCTACGACATCAGCAGCAACCTCATCAAGTTCGGCCAGCGCTGGTACGACCCCACCACCGGCCGCTTCACTCAACAAGACTCCCTACAGACCCTCGCCGACCCCACCCGCGCCAACCGCTACGAATACGCCAACAGCAACCCGGTGAACTACGTCGATCCCCAAGGAAGGGCGTCGTTCAGCCTTTCGGGCTGTATCGGATTGGCATCGCAGTGTGCGGAGGAGTTTCCTATAGCACTCGGTCAGGACTCGGGGGCTCAGTGGGGGCCAGGATTGGTGTGGGGGGAGACGTATCGTTCACCGGTTCCCCGGATAGGGATTCGGGTTCATACATAACCGCTGGGGGATGCGGGGGAGGCCTCTGCGGAAACGCGGGCTTCGTTGGAGGTCAACCCACCGCTTCCGCTGGAGTAGGCGGGGGAGCTGGCGCGTTCCTGACTGCTGGCTACAACTTCGGGCTTGGGGTTGCATAGGAATATGACGGAAGCTATTGCGTTAGCGGCGGCAGTCGTCGGTGTGTTCTTCATGCTTCGACGGAAGAGCTTGGCAATGGGGCTCTTCGTACCTGCGGTGGGTGTGAGGGACTCGCGCGTGTGAGCTGAGGCCGGAAAGGGGTCGAGACCTTCCAAGATCGGGAGCGACCAAGCTGCCCGACCGGAAGGCCTCGACGGTGTCCGAGCCTACGTCGTGCGCTCGCGCGCGCTCACGTCCTGATCCCGCCTACTGCGACCGCTGTGATCTGCTCGTCGGCCTGGACGGGTTTCACGTCCTGGAGGTTCTCGAGCAGTCCGGCCGGGTGCAGGTGGTGGTCGAGTCGGCGCCGGAGCCGATGGGCTGCCTGGGCCTGTGGTGTCCTCGTCGGCAGCCACGGTCGCCGCGACGTCGTCCTGATCGACGTGCCTTGCTTCGGGCGGCCGGTCCGGCTGGTGTGGCGCAAGCGGACCTGGCGCTGCGCCGAGGTCGAGTGCACCGGTAAGGCGTTCACCGAGCAGTACGCCAAGCTCGCTCGGCCGCGGGCGCTGCTGACCACCCGGGCGTGTTGGTGGGCGGTCGGGCAGCTGCGCCGCGAGCACGCCTCGGTCGCCGGCATCGCCCGTCAGTTGGGCATGACCTGGCGCACCGTGTGGCGGTCGATCAAGCCGCTGCTCGATGCGATGGCCGCCGACGAAGCCCGCTTCGATGGCGTCACCTCCCTCGGCGTGGACGAGCACATCTGGCATCACGTCTCGACCAAGCCCGAGACCGAGGGCGGCCGGGGCCCGAAGGAGCTGACCGGCATGGTCGACCTCACCCGTGACCAGCACGGACGGGTCCGCGCCCGGTTGTTGGACCTGGTGCCCGGGCGGTCGGGCAAGGCCTACGCCGACTGGCTGATCGCCCGCGGCCAGGCCTTCCGGGCGCGGGTGCAGGTGGCCACCCTCGACCCGTTCCACGGCTACAAGAACGCCATCGACGACCAGCTCGAAGACGCCACCGCGGTGCTGGACGCCTTCCACGTCGTCAAGCTCGGCACCGACGCCGTGGACCGCTGCCGGCGCCGCATCCAGCAGGAGATCCACGGCCACCGCGGCCGCAAGAACGACCCGCTCTACGGCATCCGGACCACCCTGCGGGCCGGCGCGGAGAACCTCACCGACCGGCAGCGGGAACGGCTGCAGACCGCCTTCGCCGCCGACGAACGACACCTGGCCGTCTGGCTGGCCTGGTCCTGCGCCCAGCAACTGCGCTCGGCCTACCGGCACCAGCACACCGCCGAGGGCCGCAAGATCGCCGAGAAGGTCATCGACTCCTTCCCGACCTGCCCCGTGCCCGAGATCGCCCGCCTCGGCCGAACGCTGAAGCAGTGGCGCGAGGCGTTCCTGGCCTACTTCGACACCGACCGCGCCAGCAACGGCGGCACCGAAGCCGTCAACGGCCTCATCGAGCTTCACCGCCGCATCGCCCGCGGCTTCCGCAACCGCGACAACTACCGCCTACGCATGCTGCTGATCGCCGGCGGACTGTCCAGCCCCCACCTCAAGTAAGAAGAGCCGGCAATGGTCGCCCTGAAGAGCAGCCCCATGTCCAGCCGAGCTTCATCGACTGGAGCTTCCTAAAAGTTTGCCCAGGCGATGTTTGTTGTGGTGGGCGCTGTCATGTCGGTAGCTGGGTTAGCAATCGTGATCGGCGGTTGGCTATAACGCCCGCACAGGTGTCCGCGTCTCCCGGCGCGCCGTCGAGCTGACACCTTCCAACCTTGTTCCGCATGGAAGTTGGGCACCCGGGCTCACGGCGGGTGAACTAAGTGCAGGGAAGTCACGCACGGTCGGGAGGCACCTCGCCCGGTACCGACGGCTCATCCACCGCCTGGCCGGGCGACCGGTCGGGTGCGGCTGAGTCGGTGGCCGGCGAGTCGGTGGGGGAAAAGTCGTTGACCTGCTCCAGGCGGCGGATGTGTTCGATGATGTCAGCCACGCCGGTCAGGCCGGCAGCGGACAGCCCGTGCGCGCGTAGCGCGATGGTCTGCACGCCGGCCTCGCGGACGGCGACCAGCAGCTTCATGTCCGCATCGATGCGGGCGGCCAGGTCCTCGTCGAAGAAGTACTCTATCGGGACCCGGAACAGCCCGGCGATCGCGGCCAGGTGCCGGGCGGAGGGGTTGTCCCGCGTCCCGGTGCGGAGCTGGCTGAGGTAGGCCGCCGACGTCGTCACCCCGGAGTCGGTCAACGCGGCCGCGGCGCTCTCGCTGGTCCACAGGGCCGCGCCGCCGGGGCGGGGGACGGTGCCGAACAGGTGGTTGAGCTGGCGTTGAGCTGGTCGGAGACCGCGCGGGCGGCCGGCGCCGCCGCCCCCCTCGCCTGGGACAGCTGGATTCGGCGACCGGATTTCTCGATGCCTGCCGCACCACCGCGCACAACTTCTGCCAGCAGCCGCCTTTCCGCCGACTCATTGTTGCCGGCGGTCGCGGTCGCGTGGTCAACCTCAAATCGGGCGACCCTGACGTCTCGCTCCGCTCCGGTACCTCGGCCGGCGAGGACCTCCGCGGTCAGCTCGACCGGCTCCTCCAGCTGGGCGAGCTCGACCGCCAGCCCGGCGCTGCGGCAGACCCCTCGTTGCCAGCGACCTGAGGCGCTGTCGGCGGGGTCCATCGCCCACGGTGTCTGCGCCAGGGCCAGCAGCACATCGCTGGGGGATCGCTCTTCCATGTCGGTGGGCTCGTGGGTGCCGCCGTCACACGTGCCGGTTCAGCGTTGATCGGCACTGCCAGGTGCAGGTCGTCGTGGCCGAGGTCTTCCTCGTGCACGCCCGGCACCTGCGCGGGAGGCAGACCTGGGTACTCCTCACCGAGCACCAGGTCCACGTCATGGACCAGCAGGGCGGCGAAGGACGGTTCTGGTTCCAGGTGCACGAACCGCACCTGGAGGCCCGGGTGCTGACGATCCAGCCATAAGCCACCATGGGCAGGCTACGAGGAACGTCTGCGGCGTTCGCGCGCGACCTGCGCTGTGAAGAACCGCAGACGGAGCAACTCATCGCGATGCTGCAGCCACGACGGGCCTTCCTGCCGGCGATAGCGCCGAACAGCCTCGATGGTCCATTCCTCAGCGACCGGACCTTCGCTACACAGTCGCTGCATCCAGCGATACACAATCGCCACATCATCGTCCACATCATCGGAGCTGGACATGAACGATCCTCTCCGGGGTGCCGCAAGTAGGTTCCGCCGCCAACGAAGATGCCTCACCTTTGCCCTTATAGGGCACAACGCTCATGCACTACCACCCATTGGGGTCGGGCGGCCCCGCCTCACGTCGACCGCAATCTGGCACCCATCCACGCCCTAAACGCGGACGACCGTCGGCGAGACGTCCAGCCAAACCCAAAGATCGTCCGGCACGAGAGCGTCAGAGGTCGGGCAGCAGGCCGGTGCTGGTGAGTTCGTCGGTGAGGTCGTTGAGCTTGCGGTTGGACAGCGAGGAGGTGCAGGCCAGCACCGAGAAGCCGGCTCGAGCAGGAGAACGAGGTCCTGCGCCGGGCGGCTCGCGCAGGTCGGCGTTCTCCGCCGCGGTGGTCCCGGGCTTGACCCCGTCCTCGACGTCGGCGGCCTTCATCCAGTTCGTCAGGCACGACTCGCTGATGCCGAAGTCGGCCGCGATCTGCTTCAGATGCTGGCCCGGCTGACGGTTGCGGGCGACGTTCACGACGTCGTCGCGGAACTCCTTGGGGTAGGGCTTGGGCACGGTGAACATCCTTCCAGCGGCACCTCTCGGCACCGCAGATCAGATGTCACCTACTCGTGCAGCAGTCCCGTTTCGTCCACAGTACCTTTCCTGACATCCCGGCACCGCTGTTCCGCACGACTGCTGTGCAGGGTTGCCCAGAGGGACGTGGCGGGGACTGAGCATGGATGCGCTCTTCGGTGGTGCGCAATGGAGTGCTCGCAAGATCATAGATCGTCACGAAACCTGACGACGTCCCCCAACGGTTAGCCTGGGTTGATGGAAGAGGCGACCATCGGCCCTGATCCCCCGCTGGCTCGTCTGCTACTGCTGGCCAGCCGATGGTTCGACGACGAGTCGCGAGATGAACTCCAGCAACGAGGGTGGCCGCGACTGAGTCCGGCTCAGACCCTGCTGTTTACCTTCCTCGACGCCGAAGGCACACCACCTGCTGAACTGGCCCGGCGCCTGGGACACAGTCGGCAGGCCACCCATCAGCTCATCGACGGGCTCTGCCGACTCGGTTTCGTCGAGCTGGGGGTCAACCCCCAGCGGCGCGGCGGCCGCCTCGTGCTGCTCACCGGGCACGGTCGCGAACTCAGGTCCACGGCTTGTGACATTCTGCATGCACTTGAGATCAGCCTGGGAGCCCGGCGGGTCCGCACCCTGCGGCGGCTGCTCGCGGAATTCGACGTCGCTGCCTTTCGTTCTACCGTATGAGCACGCGAGTAATCGCCGCACGGGGAAGCCGGTGGTAGTGGCCGACCGGGAGCAGGTGCAGCACCACACGCGTCGGCCAGCGGTCAGCAGGCCTGCTGCCCCCGGTGCGTTGCAGTCAGACGGGGTTTGGGCAACCCACGGGTGGCCTCAGGCGGAGCTTCGGCGCGAGTGAAGTCGATGCGCGCCCACGCAGTCTTGTGCCCACCGTCGGCAAACCAGCCGTGGTCGCCGCAGATCTGTGCAACAAGGTAAAGCCCTAGCCCACCGAGGGCGGCGTCCCGATCCACTGCCGGACTTGGCGGCGTCTGGAAGGCGGCGTCGCTGACCTCCAGCAGCCAATGGTTCCCACAAGCGGTGATGACCACCTCTACCGGCGCGTACCCGTGGCGTAGCGCGTTGGAGACGATCTCCTCGAACACCAACAGCAGTCGTTCCGCGGCCCCTTCATCGGCCTGCCCCGATGTCGTCTCACGTTGGAGCGCCGTTGCCAGCTGACGGCGGCAGCGTGTGGCCTCAGCGACCCCGGTGGGAAACCAGCGGCCCAGCACGATCGGGTCAGCGGCTGATTCGGGTGGCTGCCGTCGGCCCCAGAAGTTGTCGCTCACGCGTGGCCCTCTCCACTCGGCCGCAAGGACGAGCCGCCGCGCAGGAGACTTCCGGGCCCGGCATGCCCGAGGACGTAACCCCGACCAGGTGCCGCCGTCCATCTTCTACTGGTGGCTCACCGGTCGGATCGCTACACGTGGGAAGGTACGCGGCAAACCACTACCGGCCGGTCACCGCCGCCGGAAGTGTCTTCCTCGGATACCTGGTGCAGGCCACGCGGGACCTCACGTCGGGAAGCTGACCCGTCGTCCCCGCACTGGCACTGCGGGGGGCGGCAGGCTTTGCCGACGACCGAGGAGGAGCGAAGACCTGGGAGGTGCCCACGATGGGGGCTGGCCGAGTCACAGGGCGTGGTCCGCTTTGAGCTCGGTCTGTGCGCGTCCTCCACTCAGTTCCGCTACGGCGTCGCCGGTTGGTCTTTTGGCACGGACCGGAGGGTAGAGGGACTACAGCTATCCGAACGCCCGTGGCCCCGTTTCACGTTGCGCCGATCCCTACGGTCACTGCTGCTGACTGAGCAGGCCAGAACGAAGACGCCGTCCTGGCGGTCCTGCATCACGACCGTCTCCTCGGCATCGACCTGCCTCCTTTGCTGCGCCTCGCCGTCACTAGTGCCGGGGAACGTAGTCACCGTGCTCGTCGAGGCGGTACCGGGTGCCTTGCTCCGGGGTCGCGGCGATGGCGCGAAGCGCGCTTCCGAGAGCTGCCACGTCGCACAGCGAGGTGGTGCGGTTGGCGCTGGCGCGCACGGCCCCGGGGAGCTGGTGGCGCTGGTCGAGCTGGGCGTCGCGATGGAATTGCTGGACCTGCTCCTGGCTCAGGGAGAGGAGCCGGGCCATGTAGGGGTGGGCGCAGAAGCAGCCGCTGCGCACGCCGATGGCGTGCTCGGCGGCTAGACGGGCGGCGAGCAGGGCGTGCGGGAGTCCGTGAAGGTTGAAGGTGGCAACCGGCAGGCGGTCACCTGCCGCCGGCCCGTAGCGGTGCAGGCCGGGAACGGTGGCCAGTTCTGCATCCAGTGCCTGGGTCAGGGAGCGTTCGTGGGCCAGCAGCCCTGGCCATCCGTTGCTGGTCAGTTCGTGCGCGGCTGCGGCGAGTGCGACGGCGCCGAGCACGTTGGGTGAGCCGGCCTCGTCGCGGTCGGGTGCGTCGGCCCATACGACATCGTCGAAGGAGACGGCCTTGACCGCCCCGCCCCCCACCAGCAGTGGTTCCCCGCGTGCCAAGAGGTGCCGGGGTGCGACCAGCGCACCGGAGCCGAAAGGTGCGTACATCTTATGCCCGGACAGGGCCAGGGCATCCACCCCGAGACCGGTCATGTCGATGGGCCGGTGCCCGGCCAGCTGGGCGGCGTCGACCACCACGAACACGCCACGCGCCTGCGCGGCCCCCGCGATCCGGGCGAGCTCGGGTAGCCAGCCGGTGACGTTGGACGCGCCGCTGATCGCCAGGACGCGTGGCGTGGGGTGCTGGTCCAACGCGGCGATGACGTCCTGCGGGGTGAAGGTGCCACGGGTGTCGACTTCGATGACCCGCAGTCGGGCGTAGCGGCGCCACGGCAGGAGGTTGGCGTGGTGCTCGACGGCAGTGGTCAGCACCACGTCCTCGGGCCGGAGGTCCAGCCGAAAGGCCAGCGTGTTCAGCGCCTCGGTCGTGTTGCGGGTGAACAGCGCAAGATGAGTCCCCGGGTCCGCGCCGACGAAGGGGAGCAGGCTCTCCCGGGCCTGCTCGTAGCGGGCGCTGGCATAGCGGGACTTCGCGCCGGCGCCCCGATGAACACTGGAGTACCAGGGCAGGAAGTCCTGCACCGCCCGGGCGACGGTGACCGACGCCGAGCTGGTGGCTGCCGCGTCGAGGTCGACGTAACGGCGCAGCTCGCCGCTGAGGACCGACACTTGAACGTCCTCACCGACGAGGCGGCCTCGATCGTTTGTCAGCGCACTGTCCATGACGGTTTCATCGGCCGCGCCGGCCACTTCTTGAATCCCTTCGGGTGAAGTCGGTCAAGCGCGGCGCACCACGAGTCGTTGAGCTCTCATGGGCACCATCACGCAGCACACGAGTACGCCACCCAGGTGGCGGGGCGGGGTCCGGCTGACCCCGCGGGTCTTCTGGGACCTGGCGGTGTACACGGTCGGCTTGGGGATCGCTGTCGGGCTGGTGTTCCCGCCGTTCGCCACCGGCCTGGGAGTGCCCGCGCGGTTCACCGAACGGCCGTCGTTCCAGGTGGCCTGCCTGGTGGCCGGCTTCCTGGTTGGTGCGCTGAGCTATGCGCTGTGCCGCTGCGTTGTGGGCGGCCGCCTCGCCGTCCTCAGTGCCCACCTACGCTCAGTGGCGGAGAACATCTCCCAGGCCAGCCGCACCGGGAACTGGTCACAGTCGACTTCCCAGCGCATCCGGGTGGACTCTGATGACCAGCTCGGTGAAACCGCGCGGGCGTTCAACTCCCTGCTGGACGCGCTGGAGGCCGGTGAACACTTCCGGTCGCTGGTCCGCAACGCCTCCGACATCATCACCGTCGTCGATCCCTCAGGCGCCATCACCTACCAGACCCCGTCGGTGGGATGGGTGCTGGGCTACCCGCCCGGAGCGCTGCTCGGCAGCGACGTGCACGACCTGCTCCACCCCGACGATGCAGCCACCTTCCGCACCCGCCTGGCCGGCGTCATCGCCGGCTCCACGCAAACGCCGTGCACCGGGTCGAGGATGCGTCACCGCGACGGTTCCTGGCGTTGGATGGAGACCGTCGCCAGCAACCTGCTGGACGATTCCGCCGTCAACGGCATCGTGCTCACCACCCGCGATGTCAGCGACCGTAAGGAGCTGGAGGAGCGGCTGCGCACCCAGGCCTTCTACGACCCGCTGACCGGCCTGCCCAACCGGGCACTGTTCATGGAGCGCCTCAGCGCGGCCGAGGACCTCGAGCGCGACACCGGCGCCCCGGCCGCCGTGCTCTTCCTGGACCTGGACAACCTCAAGGCCGTCAACGACAACCTGGGGCACAGCGGCGGAGACATCCTGCTGCAGGTCGTCGCGGCCCGGGTCAAGGCCTGCCTGCGGCCTGAGGACACTCTCGCCCGGCTCGCCGGTGATGAGTTCGCGGTGCTGCTCATCGGCGCGCACAGCAGCGAACAGGCCACCCGGGTAGCTGACCGCATCCTGGCCTCCCTGCGTGAGCCGATCA
>NZ_JAAMPA010000006.1 GCF_011758655.1 Modestobacter marinus | reverse complement strand
GGAGGCCACCGAAGAGATGCTGAGCGCCTACGAAGACGGCGGGGACAAGGGCTACATGGCCTGGCTGGAGGGCTACGCCAGCGAGAACTACCTCGACGACTGGGGCTTCGACTCCATCACCGACGTCGCGGTCGACGACCCCCGCAGCGGGCTGTGACCGGGCCGGGCACCGGCGGGATCGAGGAGTCCGTCGATGCACCGCCGGCTTGGACCCGTGACCAGCTGGCGGTCGCGCTGCTGATGTTGTTCGGGCCGGCCCGCCGTGGTGGGCCCGACACCGCGGCCGCGGCCGTTGAGCTCGGGGTCAGCCGGCGCACCGTGCAGCGCTGGCTGCGCGCTCCAGCCGGCGCCCGAGCCCCGATGTCCTCAGCCCACGCCGAGGCGGTCCGGGCGCTGGCCGGCGTCGATGAGCAGGTTCGCCGCGACGAGCAGCGCACCGCCGGCTATGCCCGCGACGCCCTGGAGCGCATCGCGCTGCCCAAGGGGCGCGGGGTGCTGCCGGCGTGGCGGGAGCAGCAGTGGCTCGACCAGCACCTGGTGACCATCACCGAGCTCGACCACGGCGTGCTGCAGGCGGCCCTGACCCGGGTGACCAGCCGGAGCCGGCCCCGCGACGGCCAGGTGGTCGCCTTCCGGGTGGTGCCCACCCGCTTCCACGCCCAGCTGCTCGTCCACGAGGTCCTCACCGCCGTGTCCCCGTGGCGGGTACGGGGCCGGGTGTGGGCGCCCAAGCAGGGCAGCACCCGCACCTGGCTGCCCGGGGCCCCCGACGTCGACCTCGATGAGCTCGCCGCCACCCACGGGCTGCGCTGAACGCGTGTGGCCTACGACGTGAACGGTCGTTCAGGACCGCGTGAGGACCTTGTTTCGGTGCACAGCTGCGCCGATGAGAGAAGCCAACGAGAGCAGAGCGAGAGCCCCCAGTGCGACGAACGTCGGATTGACGAATGTCGGCATCATGTCGAAGTCGGAATTGCATGTGTTCTTGAACGGGAAGCTGGAGGACAGCTCGGCGGTCTCTGGGTCATACGTCTGGTCGTGGCTGAGGGTGCAGGTTTCGCTGACGTCGTAATTGAAGGTGAAGAGAACCGCGGCCATGTACCAGAAGACGCCGAACACCAGGAAGGACCACAGGGTCGCGTACGCCGACAGGCGAACCGCTCGATCGTGTCGTGCCGACATCCCATCCCTTCTCGGAATCGTTCTGGCGATTGCTCCTCAGCCGGCCGCCGCGGATGGCGCACCGGAACTCGAGGCCGTTGTCACACTCCCACGCCTGCGGTCACCTTCCGCGGATGTGAGCGCAGAAGAAGTGCAGGTCAGCTATGACCCGGGGACGAACAGCAGCACCGTCGATGACCGCTGGAGGGGGCGAGGCGGGGCGCTGCTGGGCCGGGTCAGCGTCCACCGGGAGCCCTTCGGGCAGGCCGGAGCTGAGGCGACCGCACGGCTGTACGCCGCGGTCGGTCACCCGGTGCGCTTAGACGTCGCCGGCGACCTGGTCGACCTCGACAAGACGGGCCGGTGACCCTGCGATGGGGCGTAGCCGGAGCGCGAACCCCGACGGGTACGTCGTCGATGCCGATCGCGGGTCCTCCAGCACGGCGACCAAGCAGGCTCAGTCCATCGGCGCTGCAGCTGCTGGGGCCCGATCCGAGACCCGCGACGGTGCACGCGATCTGGACGTCGCTGTGGAGTCGATGCCGGGGCTGACCCGGCAGCAGCGGGACCGGGAACGCGCGATGCCCCGAGCCACGGCGGCCGAGGTGCCCCACCCGGCCATGGAGCGAGCCCTACCCGAGCCCGACGCCATCCGGACGCCGCTGAGCTCGAGGCAGCGCAAGGCCCGGTCGGTGAACAAGCGGGCAGCGCAGGAACGGCTGCCCGCCACCCAGTACGCCGCCACGGGAGCGCTGATCAGCCGGCCGGAGCGGTGGTCCGAGCTCAACGACGCCCTCTCCGACGCCGCCGGCGACGTCCAAGTCCTCGACGACCGTCAGCGGCGGGACATCCAGCGTGTCGACCGCGCCGTGCAGGCCTTCGAGCGGGCCAACGACCGCGGGCACGTCGTCTACAGCAACGTCCGGATGCCCGCAGTGATCAACCGGTCCAACCTCGACGGCTTCGTGCGCAACAACTTCCCGACCGGCACGGTCGTCCACTTCGACCGATTCACCGCCGGCGCGCACACCATGCACGAGATCGAGACCGACGCAGCCCCTGAAGACCGCTCGGTGGTCTTCGAGATGCAGACCCGGCGCGGTGCCTACCTGGGCTACTCCGACAGCGTCGATGACACCAGCCACCTGCTGCCCCGGGGGATGCGGCTACGGGTCGCCGGCGCCCACCGGGCCACCTACCGCCGCCCCGACGGCACCCTCGGCAGCCGCCACGTCGTCCAGCTCGTCGACCTCGACGAGCCCACCACAACAACCTGAAGGAGCACCCCATGGGCTGGACCGATTCACATGGCCGTCCCGAGCTCAAGATGCATCCCGACATCAAGCGCGGAGTGGCCTCCTACCGGACTGAGAAGCCCGTCGAACAGACCGCACCGGACACGGCCGACTGTGCGGCCGTTGACAGCTCCAGCTCCAGCGCACAGCCGCCCAAGCGGGTCGCGGGGTAGCCGCTCTGGCGGTCGACAGGGCTGAACGCTTCTCTTAGATGAGCAGTTGAGTCGGTTGCGCTGTTGCATCGAGCACTGGTCGACCGTGGTCTTAGCGTCACCGGCATGACCTTGGAGTACGACGACGTTCGGAATCTGCCGCTGCCCGATCTCAGCCTGCAACTGCTCAGGTCGCTCGACGACGAACCGAACTTCAACACCATCGTCCAGTCGTTCAAGCAACGCGGTGGCTACGGGGACCCGCGGCCACGTGATCTGGACATGATGCTGGCTCGTCTCTCTGACGCTTGGGCGTGGCTGGAAGCTCAAGCCCTCATCGGACCGTCCGTGAAGACCACATCGGGCGGTTGGTATCGCCTCACCGCGGCCGGCGCTGAGGTCGCCAGTGACGACAACGCACTGGCGAAGGTATGGGCCGCTGACCGACTCGCCGGCGACCTCGACCCCACCCTGTCCTCAGCTCGATCCAACTTCGCACTGGGGGACTACGAGACGGCTTCGTTCGCGGCCATGAAGGCCGTGGAGGTCGAAGTCCGGAAGGTCGCTGGCCTGCCGAACGACCTGTTGGGGACCAAGTTAATGCGCAAGGCCTTCAGTCCCACCGACGGCGTCCTCCGTGACCCTGAGGCGGAGGGCGGCGAGCAGCAGGCAACCGCTGACCTCTTCGCCGGCGCCATCGGCGCCTACAAGAATCCCGCCAGCCACCGAGCCGTCCAATTCGACGATCCGATGGAGGCTGCGGAAGTGATCCAGCTGGCCGATCTACTGATGCGCATCGTGAAGAGGGCCGCGGCTCGTCAACATCCGGAGCCAGCTGTGTTCACCAGCCGTCCCCCGACGCCGGCGCAGAGCTCCTAGAAGGGCGGGGCGTCGTCCTGGACGCGCTCGATGTTCCAGGCCGGCGTCCACCGGCCGACCGCGAAGGCGAATCCGGGGGCGGTGACGCGGTGGTACTCCACACAGCCCAGCCAGCCGTCCCCGCGGTCCTCGCTCTGCTGCCAGCCGTGCAGCAGGGCCGGCTCGTGCCACTCCCCGGACCATCGAACGCGGACGGGCACGGGCGGGCCCAGCCGCCGGTCGACGTCCTCGAGCGCCAGGGCGAGGTCGTCCCAGGAGGTGACCGTCAGGTGGTCGGGCACCGGCAGCTGACGCGGCGGCCGGCCAGGATCTCGGGGTGACACGCACTCCACTATCGGCCTCCGCTGATGGCGCCTTGCTGGCACCACACCGGCGACCCGGTCCGGGCCGGCCGTGTCAGGGTGACCGCATGAGCTGCTGCCCGGGCCGGCGAGGGTGACCGCGCTGGTGGCGCTGATCCTCGGTGCTCTCGGTGCGGTCGTCGGCGGGGTGATCCGTCGCCGAGCTGGAGACCTGGTGCCCGCCAGGGTCCCCTCCGGGCTCACGGCAGCGCCGGCAGCCCGCCCTGTTCCTCCGGTGGTGCTCGAGGTGCTCACCGGCCTCCTGTTCGCCCTGGCGGTGGGTGGTCTGCACCGGCGTCACAGCGGTCCTGCCGGCCTACCTGTGGTTCCTGGCCGCCGCGGTGGCGCTCACCGTCGTCGACGTGCAGCACCAGCTGCTGCCGCGGCGCATCGTCTGGCCGGCCCTCGCCGGCGGTGGGCTGCTGCTGCTGATCGCCGCGGCCGCCACCCCCTCCTGGGACGCGCTGCTGCGCGCCGCGCTGGCCAGAGCGGCCCTGCTGGCCGTGCACCTGCTGCTGGCACTGATCTCGCCGCGGGGCGTGGGGATGGGCGACGTCCGACTGGCCAGCGTTACCGGGCTGTACCTGGGCTGGGTGAGCTGGCAGGTCGTGGCGATCGGTGCGGTGGGCGCCTTCGCGCTGCAGGCGGTCCTGGCGGTGCTGCTGCTGCTGGCCCGCCGCGCGGACCGGCACGCCCAGCTGCCGTTCGGGCCGGCGATGTTGGCCGCGGCCGCGCTGACGGTGGGGATCAGCTCGCTGGTGACTCGGTGACCGCGTCGCCGGCCCGGCTGCGGGATCCGGCCGGCGCCGTAGAGCTGCTGGGCCCACTGGCGGGTGCGGGTGATGCCCTCGGCAGCTGCTGAGGCAACAGGCAGAAGTTGGCCTGATCAGTACTGCTGCCCAAGGACGGGGGGTCCTGCAGCTAGCGCCCAGACGCAGCGGCTGGAAGCCTCCACCTATGACTCAGGAGGACGCTGCTACCAGCTGGCTGGGCGGTCGATGGTCAGACTTGGTGTGGGTCCGAAGTCTGCAGGCAGTGCCCGAGGATTGGCGGGGCCTCGTGGGCTACGACGGGTACCGACGCAGCTACCTCGTGGCCTTGTACTACCTGTCCGACGGTCAGTCCTTTTTGACGTGGGCCGTTGGAAACGACGTCGGTGACGAAGTGGCGGAAGTAGATGAACTGGTCAGTAGATGCACGGACTGGCAAGAGTTCTCTTACCCCGGCGCGGTTGACTGGCACGGCGAAGGCGATCTTCGGGAACTCCTAACCGAGGTACCCAGCGAGGCAACCCGCCGCCAGTTGCACCACAAATGGTTTCAGCACGACGCTGGAGACCTGCAGATTTGGTCACGAATGTACGAGATGCGAGAACTGGAGTCAGAGGGCTGGGAGGGCGAACAAGAGCTGTATGACCGGGGCTACGTGCTCGGTCGGCACTTCTCTCACCGCACGGGGACCAGGGGTGATTTGGGTCATGTCCTTCGGGAGAACCTCGCAACGTGGATCCCCGTGCCCGAGTACATCGCACGTGAGGAGCTAGCTCTTCTTGGTGTCTCGCCCACCGAAACGGACCTCTGAGCGGTTACTACGCCGACAGCCAGGGCGAAAACTGGCAGCGCACGTGGAACGCCCAGCGCCGGGACCACACCTTGCTCGTCCGCGGTGGGGCGGATGGCGTCATCGCCGAGCAGCCGTGGTGATGCTGGGGATCAATCAGCTGTCTGCTGGCTCGGTGACCGTGTCGTGGGCTGGTTGCGGCGTCTGGCTGGTGCCGTAGAGCTGCTGGGCCCACTGGCGGGTGCGGGTGATCCCCTCAGCCCCGGCGATCGCATCGGCGACTTCGGCCCAGCTCAGCCCTGAGGCGCGAGCCTGGTCGACCGCGGCCTGCCGGTCCTCCGGCGCCGCGGCGGCCAGGGCGGCGCGCGCGCGGCGGACGGCGCGGGCGGGGTGGTTGGCCAGCCACGTGTCGATCTCCGTAGCGTCGAAGAGAACTTGGCGGTCCACCCGCCCCTGCAAGGGGCGCGGCATGCCGGCGGTGACCCGGACCCGCTGGTTGGTGCCCCGGCCGGCGGTCGCTGCAGCCGCGCGCAGGGTCGAAAGGGCCGGCCGGGGGACCCCGAGCTCGGCGACGATGCGGTCGGCGACCTGGTCGTAGGTGTAGTGCCCGGCCACTCCGTCACCTCCCACCTGTTTGACAGTCCGCAGCGCGAGTGGGGATCATCGCAGACGCGTCGCCCCAACCCAGGCGACGCCGGCCTGACCAGCCAGCGACGAAGGAGCTCCCGATGAACGCCTTGATGCACCGACCCACCGAGAACTACGCTGCCGGCACTACGAGCATGCAGGTTGTTCCGGAGGCACTCCACCGCGGTGGGGTCGCCTCCGGTTCACGTTCTGGGGCCTTCCCTGCCTGCACCGGCCGGGCGGACCTGGACTGGGTCCCCGACCGGGAGGCCCTGGTCGTGCCCCGCCTGCAGCGCCGGCTGTGCCGGTCTTGCCCCACCCGGTCGACCTGCCTGACCCGGGCGCTGGAGACCCGCTCGGTCGGCTACTGGGCCGGCACCACCACCGCAGACCGCAAGGCCCTCGCTGGCGATGCCGGCCCGCTGCTGCCCGAGCTCGACGCCCGCCAGGATGAGCTGGCCCGGTCTCTCGCCGCGGCCGCGGCCGCCGACCGGGCCCAGGCGCTGCACCCGGCGGGGGAGGGCGACCTGTGGTGGTATCGCCGGCGTGGGTGCCGCTGCGCCGAGTGCCGGGCCGCGAACACCGCTCACCGGGCCGCTGAGCGTGCTCGGGCTGCCTCCCGGGCACAGGTGGCGGCATGACGCCCCCGTCGCCTCTGACCGCAACCGCTGACCAGCCCGAGGCCGCGCTGCAGTCGCCCTGGGCCCGGGTGAAGGACCCCACGCCGATCCCCGACCCGATCGACCCGGACCAGATCCGGCAGCTGCCCGAGCATCAGCTGCAGGTGCTGGTGCGGGACAACCTGCTGCCTCGGGACTCCGACGTCGACGGGCGGGCCCGCTGGATGGCGCTGTGGGCGGTGCTGGTCGATGACCCCGAACTAACCGAGCTGGCCTTCGACGCGCTCGAGGACCTCATGGACGTCACCGAGGACGCGATCGAAGACGACGTCCTGGACGACGCGGCCGGCAAGCGTGCCCGCAAGTTTCTGCGCAGTTGCGAGGAGGCCTGGGCTCGACTGCAGGTCGACGAGCAACGGCCGCTGGGCTGGGCCGGCCGGCGCGCGACGACGTGGGACCCGCTCAGCCGGCGAGTGCTCGAGCAGCTGGTGCTGGCCATCGCCGGGCACCGCCACCAGCTCACCGGCCACGGCGGCGCCCACCAGGTCGACGAGCACCTGTGGGCGGTGCTCTCCGAGGTCGACCTCGACCCCGCCGGCTACCGCCGCGGGCCACTGCCGCCGCACCCCAGCGAGGCCTCAGCAGCGCCCCGCCGCGGATCCGAACGGCGTCGCCGGCTGACGCTGCCGCTAGTCGATCCGCAGCGGCCACTGCACTGGGCCGGGCCGGCGGCCGCCGGGTTCAAGGCCTCGGCGCGGCCGGTGCTCGAGCAGCTGGTGATGGCCATCGCCGGGCACCGCTTGGCCACCACCGAGCTCGGCGCCGTGCGCCCGGCCGTCGACGAGCCGCTCTGGGCCGTGCTTGACGACGTAGGGCTAGATCCCCGGCCGGCACAAGCGAGGCCGGGACTTCGCCGGTGCCAGCGTCACTGACGCAGGAACTGGCGGCGTTCATTCAGTGCGGTGAGCGCCGCCGGGCACCAACTGCTGTTCCAACATTGAACTCGATAGCCCCAGCCAGACGGGGTCTGCTGGAGCAGACCAGCTGGAAAATATCGCTATCGACCACGGGAGTTGCAGGCTCTCGACCACCTTCGCCGTGGCGGCAGCCGCATGCGGAGTCGCGCCCGAACAGTGGTGCAACCCTATCGTGGATGGCACGCCTCGATCCTGGTGCACAGTCGGCTCGGGCAGGATGGCTTCATGGAAGCTTGGGTGATCGCTGTCGATGCACCAATCGTAACTGTGCTGTCCGATCCAGATGGGCCTCTGGACTACGCCACAGCCTTTGGGACAGTTAGCGCTGCCCTGATTCCGTTAATCTTCTATTTTTTGGAGCGTTCGGACAGAAAAAGGGCCCAGGCCCTAGCTAAGATTGCCGAGCAGCGACGAGAAACGGCGGAACGGCAGCGGAACGAGGCCGAGCTAAAACAACGAGATACTGAGCTCGAGTTTCGCCGACAAGAGCTTGCCCGTGCTGCTGAGCGAGAAGAAGCACAGGAAGAGAGAGGTCGTCGAGAGCAAGCCGAGCTTATTCACGTCTGGTCTGACGGATGGACCACTGACATCGGCATCTACTGCATGAATGCCTCGAAGCAGCCGGTGAGCAACGTTATGGTTTACGTCGATCTTTCGTTCGTAAAGCTGTCCCCAGTTGAAGAAGGCCTATTCGACACAAAACAATCCTCATGCTC
This sequence comes from Modestobacter marinus, assembly GCF_011758655.1. Lineage (NCBI taxonomy): Bacteria > Bacillati > Actinomycetota > Actinomycetes > Geodermatophilales > Geodermatophilaceae > Modestobacter > Modestobacter marinus. The sequence continues at coordinate 5,025 of NZ_JAAMPA010000006.1, read as the reverse complement.
GGGAATCCTCGACCAGCTTCCGCCGACAGGTGAACATCCCAAGGCTCACTCACTGGAGGAGCTTCTAGATCCGCTTCTCGAGATTCCTGACGGCTACGAGCCGCTTCAGGTAAAAATCACGGAGGTGCACTTCACTGATGCCCGCGGTGTGCGCTGGATTCGCAACGTGGCCACCAACGAGCTGCGCAGCCTCGCCGGTGCAGCCGCGACCCCAGGATGAGTAATCGCAATTTGACGTGGTCGAGGTGTCTGGGGGGCAACCGAATTGTGGGTCGCCGCAGCTGATGCAGTTGGGTTGCTGTTGGCGAAGTGAACTGACCAGCCCCACAACATTGGCAAATGTGCCGTAGTCGGTTTGCCACACAGAGCCATCAAGGTGACAGTAGATGTCTTTTATCGAAGCCTACGGTCGACTTCGAGTTGGCTACTCGGTGTAGTGCTGTGGGCAGGCGTAGAGAGCTGCCGCATCCATCCACACGTCGCCGTCTATGTCGCCCGTTGTCGACCAGAAATCGACTACCTCATCGCGAGTCCTTATACCGCTATCGATTTGCGTACAGAAAGTCCTCGCGTTTCTGGTCGCGGCCTCTCGAGTCGGCTTGTAGCCCAAATCCTCAAGCGACTGCATCAGCGCGTCGGCCCGCTCCGCCTCATTCGACGACCGCGGGTCAGGAGTGCTCGTACACCCGGAGAGTGCAGCGATCGCCCCCACAGCCATAGCCGCCGCCTGCAGACGCAGCATGGCAGGCCCGCCGCCCTTTAGCACCTCACAGTTCATCCATCAACTCTAGCCAGGCGCAGAGAGAAGCGGCTCACCGTGCTGACTCTTGAAAACAAGAAGTGATCAGCAACGTGCCTGCAGTCCGCTGGCGGGTGCAGCTGCCTTGTCGACGCGCGCCGGATGTTCTGACGTCCTAGACAAATTCGCGTAGTCGGGGCAGTGCGGCGGCGAGCTCTTCGAACAGATGGGGCCAGCCGCGGCGGAGCCACGTCGCTCGACCTTGCTCGAGCTGGCTGCCGTCGAGCATGTGGGAGACGCGCTGGGCGTGCTCCGGGGCGCCGAGGGCCCGCAGCTTGGCGTAGACGGGGTTGACCGGCAGCTGGTGGCGGGCGAGGTAAGCCCAGACGTCGGGAGTTCTCCAGTCCCAGACCGGACCGAAGGCCACCGTGCCGTCGATGCGTCGGACGGTCCCGCCGTGGCGGGCGCGACGGGTCGCCTCATGCGAGGCGTCGGGCTGGCAGTCCCCGTTGCAGTGCTGGGCGAGCTCGGTGCGCAGGGCGTTGGCGTAGAGGGCGGCGCGGCCGCGGGACTCCTGGGCGCGCACGCCCCACAGCTCTCCGGGCCCGTGGTCGCGGTGGGCGCGGCTGGCTGGCTCGGTGATGAGGACCTGGTGAAGGTCGGTGCGCTGGGCCGGTTCGGGGGCGTCGTGGTCCCAGGCGCCGCTGGCGGCGAGGACCTCAAGGGTGGTCTGGCGGGCCGGGTACCAGTGCAGGTCCAGGTGCAGCTGGTCGGTAATTTGCTCGAGGTAGCGGTAGGTCTCGGGAAACTCGAAGCCGGAGTCGAAGAAGGCGACCGGGACGTTGGGCTCGACGGCGAGGACCTGATGGAGGACGGCGAGGGAGTCCTTGCCGCCGGAGAAGGCGACGTAGCCGTCGTGGGCTTCCAGGTGGGCGGTGATGCGCTCGGCGAGGCCGGCGGCGGCCGCGCGGGGCCGCTGGAGGGCGCGCAGGGCGTGGACGTCGAGGCCGGGGCCGGGCTGGGTCACCGGGATCAGCCGTCCAGGAGCGCGGGCAGGTGGAGCAGCTGCTGGCGGGCGGGGTGCATGTAGGGCGGGCGGAGGCCGGCGGTGCCGCGGCCGCCGTCGGGGACGGGTGGGTGGCCGGCCAGGCAGCCGGCCGGGGTGGGTCGGCCCAGCGTGCCGTCGGGGTGCAGGTGTGCGGCGTCCCAGGCTTCGAGGGTGGGGTCGGGAGTGACGGTCCAGGCCAGCACGTGGCCCTCGCCCTGGGAGCGCTTCTTGCCGATGGCGGTGACGGTCTGCAGCAGGGTGGTGATGGCCTCGACGTCGCCGATGGCGCGCCAGCTGACGGCGCGGCAGGTGGTGACCATCAGGGGCATGCGGCGGGCCCGGTAGCGGCCCTGGCGGTCGGACACGGTGGCCGGCAGCGTGGTGGCCAGCTGCTCCATCGCCCGGTGGTCGGTGCGCCCGGTCCAGTGACGGACCTCCGGCAGCGGGGAGGCCTGGTCCTGGGGGTGGGCGCAGGTGGCCGCCCAGTGCCAGCCGCCGGCGTCGGTGGTGCAGCGGGTCAGGGGCAGGTCGAGGTCGGCGGGGTCGGGGGTGTCGATGAGCCGGTCGGTGAGCTGGCCGGCGGCGTGGGTGGCGGCCTTGTGGTCGGCCCAGAGTGCCGAGGCCAGGAGCCCGTCCAGGGCGATGCCCCAGGGGGCGGCCTGGGCGATGCCGCCGGCGAGGTCGGCGCGGACGGTGAGGGGCACGTGGGTGCTCATGCCAGGGCCTGAAGAGCGGTGATCGCCGCGGCGGGGTCGGCGAGCAGGGGTGCCCGCCAGTCGACGGGCTCGGCGGGTTCACCGGCGAGCTGGGTGCAGGTGAGCTCGGTGGCGACCTGGCCGTGGCCGATGGCGGCGCGGCCACCGATCCGCCCGTCGCGGGTGAAGACCTCGAGCACCTCGGTGAAGAAGGCGACCTCGCGCGGGGTGGCCCGGTCCAGGCGCACCCAGGTGCTCAGCTGGGTGCCGGCGGGCAGGGTCTCGATGCGGAAGCGCATGAGCTGGTCGGTGTCGGAGACCTCGGGGAGCTCGTCGAGCTGGGGGACGCCGTCGATGACCGGGATGCGGTCGACGGCGGTGAGCTCGGCGAAGGCGTGAGCGCTGGTGTCGTCCTGGCGGATGTAGGTCTCGATCTGGGTCACGTCAAAGCTCGGCCGGGCGCCCTCGGTTGCTGGGTCGAGGATGTGAGCGGTCTCGGCGAAGTGTGGGACGACCTTCCCCACCTGCAGGCAGCCGTCGATGATGCGGCCGCCGGCGGCGCAGCCGAAGACCCCGACCTGGGGGATGAGCTCCCGCAGGGTCTGCAGGCGCCGGCCCGACAGCGGCTCACCGGTGGTCTTGGCCAGGGAGCCACCGCCGCGCAGCGCGTGGGCCGCCGAGAGGGGCAGCTGCTGCTCGTACCGCAAGACGTCGCGCAACAGCTCCTCACCGATCCGGCGCAGCCGGCCGCGCAGCCCGTTGCCGGACACGATCGGGAGCTGCAGGGGCTCCCCGGCCGGCGTCAGGACCATCTCGCGGCGCAGCAGCGTGATGGTGCCGCGAGTCTCCCCGCCGTGGGCGATAGAGGAGGTGGCGCGCAGGGTGGCGTTCCACTTCAGGGTGCTGGGCATGGGTCAGCTGGCTCCGGTGCTCGATCGGGTCTCGCGGACGGCGTCGGCGACGATGCGGGTGCGCAGCAGCAGCGCCTCGGTCTCCAGGCGCAGCACCATCAGGACCGGGGTGGAGTCCGCGCGCAGCAGCTGCTCGAGCTCGCTGCGCTCGGCGGCGTTGCGGGGAGCGGAGCCGAGCTCGGTGGCGACGTCGCGCCACCAGCGGCGCAGGGTGCCGGCGCGGTAGGTGGCGGTGATGACCCGGTCGGGCAGCAGCTGCTCCCAGTAGACGCGGCGGTAGCGGCTGACCCAGCCGGCCTGCCAGTCGATGCCGTAGTGGGTGAGCAGCAGCAGGCGCTCGGCGGTTCCGGCGGGGCCGGTCAGCGGCGGCATGCGCTCGCCCAGGACGGCCAGCCACCGGTCCGTCGGGCTCTCCTCGAGCGGGGACGCCGGCGCGCCGCTCGTGGTGGCAGTGGTAGTGGCAGATGTGGTGGCACTGCTGGTGGCACGCTCGGTGGAAGTGCTGGTGGCGCTGGTGGTGGATTCGCTGGTCAAGGTCATCGGATGACCCAGAAGCCGGGCAGCACCATGAACTTCGGCGCGGTGTGCAGGCAGGTCGAGCACTCGACCTCGCCCGGGCCGACCGGGTGCAGCTCGCTGGTGGCGACCCCGCACAGCGTGGCGCGGGGGAGCTCCTGCGGCCGGTGCCCGGGCATCGCGGGGGTGTGCAGCAGGAGGTGGGTCTGGTCGTCGGTCGGGCTGGTGACGCACACGAACGGTGAGCTCATCGGTGAACCTTTCTCAGGTTGGACAACGGGGAGCGGGGACGAGGAGCCGGCGGGGCGACGGTGTCGGCGACGGTGACGTGCACGGCGAGGCCGAGCCAGGGCCGGCGCTCGCGCCAGGGGGCCAGCGCGGCCCAGTCGGCGAGCAGCTCGGGGTAGGTCTGCGCCGGCAGCCGGGACAGCACGGCCCAGGGCGGGGCGGGGGCGGTGAGCATCCGGGACCCGAAGCCGAGCCAGCGGACTCGACGGAGGGCGGCCAGCCGGTCGACGTCGGCAGCGGCCCAGGACAGGTGGGCGTCTTCGATCGTGACCCGGCCCCAGACCGCGGTGGGTGCGAGGTGCTTGCGCCCGGGGTGCAGCGGCACGATCAGCGCCCGGTCGGGGCTCAGGGGGAGCTCGAGGTGCTCACCGACCTCGGTGGGGGTCAGGGCCTGCAGCTGGGTGGCCCGGGTGACCAGGTGGGCGGTAGCGCGCAGCGGAGGGTGCCGGTAGCCCCAGGCACACGGCCGGCAGATGCCGGTCTGGCTGGGGTCACTCCACCCGTCGTAGCCGGTGAAACTGCGGGAGACGACCGCGGCCGCGGCGATGAGGACCCCGCCGGCGCCGCATCGGGCACAGATGCCTTCCCGCGTGGGGAGCTCGACTTCGGGGGCACCGGCGGCGTGCCAGGCCATCGTCAGGACGTCCATTAGCTGGGCGGGTCTCCTCGGGGGCCAGGCGGCCAGCCGGACCCGGAGGAGGCGGCCGAATCTGGAGGGCTCGGTCACCTTAGGAAGGTGGTCCCGAACCCGTCGCTGTGACCGCCGCACCGGCCGACTCGTTCAGGGCGCTCGAGCTCAGCGCCGCGGGCGCGAGCTGTTGACCTGCA
>NZ_JAAMPA010000005.1 GCF_011758655.1 Modestobacter marinus | reverse complement strand
TCCGCGGCGGGGTCGAGGCCGGCGCAGATGCCCAGGAGGAGCGACTCTCCGGGCAGGGCTCGAAGCAGGGCCTGGTGGTAGCCGCGGACAACGCCCTTGTCCTTGTCGGGCCGGAACCCGTAGGACAGCGGGTGGAGCAGGAAGTCCGCCCAGACCGTGCCGGTGCGGGTCCACCGGAGGTTGCCGGCGATGCTGCGGGTCGGCGAGAGCATCAGTTGTTCCTGGGAGTTGTGGGCGACGTCGGCGAGGACGCGGCGTTGTGGGCCAGCAGTGCCTGCACACCGCTGAGGGCAGGAGCCGGCGCTGCAGGCGCAGGGATCGGCGGGGTGGGCTGCGACGCTGCCGGTGCGGCCATCGGCTCCTGCGCTGGTGCCGTGTTCGACTGCTGCACGGCCGGTGCGGCCATCTCCCCGACGGTGGTGGGCGCGGGGCGTCGGTGGCCGAGGCTGCTGAGCGCTCTGGTCCGGCGGGGGCGCTTGACTTGCCGGGGCGAGGTCTCGGCCGGCTTCGCCCGGTGTGCCCCGGTGCGGACCGACTCGGCCACCGGCTCGGCCTGGGCCGCGGGCGCCGGCTCATCGGCCGCAGCCGGCCGGGCGCCGGGTGCCGGTTCGGTGGCCTTGGCCTCGGCCGCGGGGAGGAAGACGGTCATCCGATGCTCGATGCGGTGTGGCCGCCGCAGGCGGACGGGCCGGCCACCCAGCCGGCCGGTGGTCGGCGCGCTGAGGGCCCTCCACGCTCCAGCTCCGATGGCCAGCGGGCTCCGGGACCCCAGCGGGATCTTGCCGAGGAGGAAGACCACGCCGTAGACGACGCCGGCCAGGAGCAGGCCGTTGCCGATCAGGCCGTAGTGCGCCCACAGGGATGTCGTCTTCAAGGCGATGAACAGCAGGGCGCCTGCGGTGGCGACCTGGGTGACCGTGTACGGCCCACCCGGGATGCGTGCACCATCCGGGGTCCTGCCGATCAGCTGAGGGAACCGGCGCGCACGGGTGTACCAACGCACGACCTGCTGGTTTGGGCCGTTCAGGGGGCCCTCAGCTCTGCTCATCGCCGTGTCGCTGTGCCGCGGTCAGACCGCGTGCCCGACGAGGACTGTGGAGTGGGTGGGATGGACGGTGAGGATGTTGCTGGTCGGCGCGCTGTTGATCTCGTTGCTGACCCGGCTCTGCAGGTCAGTCACGTTCCACACGGCGTAGACGAAGAGCGCCCCGGCCGCCGCGGCGATGACGATGGCCGCCACTGCGCCCTTGGTGGCGACGGCGCGGTAGATGATGAAGATGACAGCCACCACCACTGCGACGGCGCGCAGCAGGACCATCAGGGCGTCCACCTTCTCGGTGGCCAGGTCGAAGACGCCTTCGGAGGCGGCCTGGATGACCATCGGCCCCTGCTCGGCCAGGATCTGGGTGGTGCTCATGGGTCGGTCCTCTCTTCAGTTCAGCGGGTGGGCGAGGTGCCCGGGCTGGTCGTGGGGTCGGTCGTGGGAGACGGAGCCGGAACAGGGCCGGTCGATGACGGCTGGCTCGTCGAGCTGGACGTCGAGCTGGACGCCGACTGGTCGGCGGCCAACCAGGGGGCCGGCTCCATCGAGCGCACCTCCCACCGCCCTTCCCGAGCGGTGAGGGCGAGGGAGTACTGCACCGAGATGGCCTGGCCGGCCGCTGACCTGGCCTCCGCGGTGACCAGCTGGTGCAACTCGTCGCCGTTGGCGGGCTCCTCGGGCAGATCTGCGGGGTTCTGGTCGACCAGGACGTTGCGGAGGCGGATCTCGGCGTAGGGCGCTGGGGTGATGGCTTCGATCTGGGTGCCGGGGCTGACGTAGCGGGTGACGTCACCGGCTCCGGTCAGGAGTGCGGCGAGGAACTCGGCGCTGGCGGTGCTGGCCGGATGCTGGTCCGGCAGTGTGTAGCGGTAGCCCAATCGGCCGGGCTCGGCGGTCGCCGGCGCGGCAACGGGGGCTGGAAGCGCTTCGGCGATCAGGGCGCCGGCGTCGTAGTGCACCGGGACGGTGAAGAAGCGGCGGATCGGGCCTGGTGCCTGTGCCGGATCCTGGCCTTCCACCGGTGGGGTGGTGACGGTGACCGCCACCGTGACCGCCCACCGACCATCGCCGGTGTCGACCAGAGCTGCCGGCGCCGGGTGGGCGACGCTCCAAGGCACCTCCGGCAGCGCGATGCCGGAGGCGTCGATGAAGGGCGCCAGCGACGCCTCCTCCCCGCGCGGGGTGGTCAGCCACGTGACCACGAAGTGCTCCGCGAACTGCTCGGCTGCGGCCTGCTCACTGGCGGTGTCGGAGACCTGCTGGGTCTGCGCGCTGGCCGCCGGCTGGGCGGTCAAGAACGCCACTCCCCCCAGCATCAGGCCCACCGGCCCGCAGGCCAGCGCCGTCCACAGCAGACCGGTAGCGCCCCGGGTGGCCCACGCCGATCCGCCGGTCCACTGCCCCTGCAGCCGGACGTCGCCGTCGGAGATCCCGCCGCCCTCGCCCGGGTCGGGGGTCGGGTCGCTGTCGACTCCTCGCCAGAACGTCAGCTTCACGCCACCTCACCGGTAGCCCAGGAGGTGCACCGGCGGGCGCTGTCGAACTGCGGGAGCGGAGCTTCTCCCGGGGTCGGCAGCGCACCGCCGGCGTCGATGGTCGGGATCTCGGTGGCGGGCACGGTCGGCGAGGTGACGGCCGTGCCTGTCGCGGCCGAAAGCCGGCGCAGCGCGGCCTGGGCTGAGCGGACGGGCTCACCCAGGAGCTGGCGCATCTCACCGAGGGCGTGCTCGTCGAGTGGGCGGGTCTTGAGTGCCTCCGCCGCGCGGTCGATCCGACGCTTCGCGGCGTGCACCAGCGCGGCATCGGAGAGACTGCATGCCCCGTCGTCGAGCTCGTCGTCCATGCTCTTACGCCTCCACCATTGGTCCCTGACACCCCAGGAAGGTGTTGGTGGCGGGGTGGTGTGACAGCGGTGGCACTTCTTTTTCCTACCGAGTTGCCTTCGCCTGCGGGCTAGACCTGATATGCCTCTGAGCAGGGCGTTTGTCTTGTTCGGGCACGTGGGCGAGGTGTCGGCGGCGCTGGGTCTGCCAGCGGACTGGGGCAGAGGTGAGCTCCGGGCAAGAGGTTGGGCAAGGGTGCCTGCTCAAGGTCAGGGGGTCCCAGCCGTACACGTGGATCGGAGCCCACCGTGTCGTCGTCCTCCTCCCCCTTGTCGGGCCGCAACGGCGGTGCCGCACTCAGCGGCGGCATCTTCGGCCAGCTGATCGACGAGTGGGCGCGGCTGTGCCAGCTGCCCTCCACCGCTCGCCAGCTGCGGCGCTGGAGCACCACCGAGGACGCGCTGGTCGGCTTCACCTCGCTGCAGCAACTGGTCACCGCCATCGACGAGGGCACCCGTGAAGAGGACGACATCTGGCTCGGGGCGCTCATCCGGCTGGCGCAGTCGGGCCAGACGATGGCCGGCCGGACGGTGCTGCAGGCGATGCTGCCCAAGCTGACCCGCTTCTCCCACACCACCCGACCGACCCGGGAGTGCACCGAACCCGAGGACCACCGCCACGTCATCGTGGCGAGCTTCTGGACCGTGCTGTCCAACTACCCCATTCACCGCCGCACCTCGCGGGTCGCCGCCGGCCTGGCCCTGGACACCCTGCACGCCCTCACCGCCGACACCCGCTCCGCGGCCGTGGAAATCCCGGTCGACGCCGACGCCCTGGACCACTGGGCCGACAACCTCTGCGAGGTTGAGCAGGGCGCACTCAGGGGGGACGACGAACTCAGTAGCGACGCCGACCTGCTTGAGGTCATCGCCTGGGGCATCGACTCCGGCGCGCTCTCTGGCGACGACGCCGCCGTCCTCGCCCGCGTCTACCTGCCCGAGGAAAGCAAGGCCGGCTCAGCCGCCATCGCCGCCGAGCTGGGACTGTCCCCCGCCGCGCTGCGTCAGCGCTGCAGCCGGGCCCGCCGCCGACTCATCGCCGCCGTCCAGGCCGACGCGCTCGGCCTCACTGCAGCGCCGGCCCGGGTGGGCGAAGCCTCCTTCGCCTGAACGCCGACGGCTGGCGAGCCCAACCGCCTTCCTCGACCCCCTCACCCGGTTTGGACACAGCGTCCGGCGCTGGCGCAGCCACCTCGACCGTCCCACGACCGGGTGATCTTGAGGTGTGGACGCTCAGCCAGCCGTGGCGCGACGTGATCCTCAAAGGGTGCCCGCACCTACCCTCCCCCGGTCTCAGGGCTCGCACGCGCCCGCTGCGCCGGGCGGTGTCCCGTTGGGTACAGACGCTGGCACCGCTCCCCGTTCACTTCGGGACGGCCCACCGTCCCCCGCCGCGTGGGCGGCCCGGTGGTGCTGGCTGTGGCAAGACGGTGGTCGACCAGTGTGCTCGTGGTGTACAGGTCTTAGCCCCTGCTTGGCGACCAGGTGACATATGTGGTGGCACAAATGGTGGCAGTCTGGTGGGAGCATGGTGTGCGCCACCTGTTAAGCATATGACCGCATGAGGGATGCCCCGTTGACGCTCACAGGCGGCTCTCATGCCCGTACCAGGGGGACTGGTTGGACCCTTTGGGCCTAGCAGTAAGCGCCTGCTGGGTGCCAGATTTGGGCGCGTTGACCACAAACTGGGGAGCCAGAGGCCTCCACCGGGCTACCGTCGCGCCGTTGATGACCAAGCCCGTGGGGGGCCAGCTGTCACAACACGGGAGGTCAAGCGACCTTTCCCCGGCGTGGAGGGCAGAAGACGTGGTCGATGACCTGAGCGATGACCGCTTGAGCCGAGTGGTCGCAGTGATCAACGGCAAGGGAGGGGTGGGCAAGACCTCGGTGACGGCCAACGTCGCCGGCCAGCTCGCTCAAGCCGGCTACAAGGTCCTCGCGGTCGACATCGACCTCAGCGGCAACCTCGGCCTCGATCTGGGTTACGTGGGCGACGCAAAGGACGACGGCGGCCAAGGCCTCGTCGATGCCGTGTGGCGCAGCAACCCCCTGCCGCTGATCGCCGACGTCCGGCCCTCGCTGGACGTCGTGCCCGGGGGGCGGCACCTGGAGATGCTCGCGGCCCTGGAGTCCACGCCCATGAGCACTGAGCTGCCCGGTGGGGGAGTGGCCACCGCCTTCGCCGCCCGCCTCGCCGACCTCGCCGAGGACTACGACCTGGTGCTGCTGGACTGCGCTCCGGGTAACCCGATCCTCCAGGACATGGCGCTGCACGCCGCCCGGTACGTGCTCATCCCCACCAAGACCGACGCCGCCGGCTGGGAAGGCCTGCGGATGGTCGGGCCCCGGGTGCGCAAGACACGCGGCAAGAACCCGGCGCTGACCTACCTCGGTGTGGTGCTCTTCGCCCACCAGACCAACGCCACCCGGGTCCGGGGCGCGACCAAGGCCCGGCTGGCCGAGGTCAGCGAGACCGTGCCGATGTTCGACAACTACATCCGACACTCCGAGACCGCCGCCCACGACTGCCGCCAGCGCGGCCAGCTGGCCCACGAGCTGGCCCGCGATGTGTCCAGCTCGACCCGGGAGCGGCTGAGCGCGCTGCGCACCCGCCGCGAGGGGGAGACCGTCGTCCCGCTGCCTGCGGCGCTGTCCGGCAGCGCCGACAGCCTGGCCGGGGACTACGCCGAAGTCGCTCGGGAGGTCCTACTCAGGATCAGTGCCCTCGAAGCGACCACGCCCATCAACAACGTCAGCGGCCGGTGAGCGCCGTGCCCACCTCCGAGCCCGGTGCCGCCCGGGCCTTCCCTGCCGGCCGGCTGTCTGACTTCGAGGACGCCGGCGAGTCCGGCGCCCAGGACTCCCGCTACCTGGCCGGGCTGCTCCCTCCCCGCCTCGCCCGCTCCCGCCCGGCCGGCGTCTCGGTCGAAGATCCCGCGACACCGGCGCCCGCAGCCGAGCCCGAGACCCCTGATGAGGGCTCGGCGGCCGGCGCAGCCGAGCCCGACACTGCGACCGACGAGCAGAGCTCCGACGGAGAACCTGACGTCGCCCAGGCAGCCGCCGCCACGACGAGCGCGGCCATTGACCGCCTGGGCGCCGACATCCGGACCACCCGGTCTCCGCACAAGCGCGCCGGGCGACGCGCAGGGACCCCGCCGGCCCCTGCCGCCGCCGTCACGGCGCCCACCGCTGGTGACCCCGCCGCCGAGCTCAGCACGGAGGCGCCCGGTACCGAGGAGCCCGCCGGGGAGAAGCCCGGCGCCGCCGACAACAAGCTCCGCGCCAGCAACGTGCACGTCCCCGCCAGCTTCATGCCGCGGCTGGCCAAGGCCCGCACCGAGCGCAAGTTGTCCAACGGGGAGTGGGTGATCGTCGCCCTGGAGGCCACCCACGACCAGCTGGACGGCCTGATCCGTCCCCAGCCCACCGGCGGCAGCCTGTTCGCCCCCCGCGCCACCCGGGCCGCACGCACCTACGACGGGCCGCTGACCCCCTACAACATCCGTCTCCGCGAGGCGGACTACGCGGTCATCGACCAGCTGGTCGAGAAGTTCGGGGCCAGCTCCCGGGGCCACCTGATCACCGTCGCCTTCGACGCCTTCCTCCCTGACCTCTGAGACACGCAGGAGCCTTCATGCCCGCCCGTACCGAGCCACGCACCGGTGCCGCGCAGCCGACGACGAGTGGAACGCCGGCCGACCCCGGCACTGCACGCTTCGGCGACGGCTCCACCGCGACGGCGGTCGCAGCGCCCAAGCTGCGGCGAAGGACTGGGCTGATCGCTCTGGGCATCGCGCTGGTCGCCCTGGGCAGCATCGGTGCGGCCTACCTGACCACCGTGGTGGGCAACACCACCGCGGTCATCGCCGTCGGTCAAGACGTCGAGCGCGGCTCGGTCATCGAGGCTCAGGACCTGACGGTGGCCCAGATCAACAGCGACCCGGCCCTGCAGACCGTCCCCCAGTCGCAGCTGGACTCCCTCATCGGACAGCGGGCCGCGGTCGACCTGGCTGCCGGCAGCGTGCTCACGCCCTCCTCTACGACCACCGAGGTGATCCCCGCCCAGGGGCAGTCGTTGGTCGGGGTCTCCCTCACTCCGGCGCAGCTGCCCGGACAGCCGCTGCTCACCGGCGATGAGGTGCGCGTCATCGCCACTCCGCGCGACCAGGAGGACGTGCCCGCCACCGCGCCAGCGTCGTACACAGCAACCGTCGTGGGGGTGCGGACCCTCGATGACCTCGGCCAGGTGGTCGTCGACGTGACCGTCCCCGCGGCCACCGCGGGACCGCTGGCCGCTCAGGTCGCCACCGGCAGGATTGCGCTCGTCCTCGACGCAGGAGCCTCCTGATGACCGTCATCGCGCTCACGTCCGCGCGCGGGGCCCCAGGGGTGACCACCACCGCCCTGGCACTGACCGCGGCCTGGCCCCGGCCGGTGCTGCTCCTCGAGGCCGACGTCTCCGGCAGCAGCAGCATCCTGGCCGGCTACCTCGGCGGGACGCGGCCGCACGACAAGGGGCTGGTCGACCTGGCCGTCGCGTTGCGCGCCGACCGGCTGCTGGCCGGGCTCCGGGAGAGCTCGATCGACCTGCCCGGGGAGAAAAAGTGGTTGGTCCCGGCGCTGACCAGCCCCCTGCAAGCCCCCACCCTGCGCCCGGTCTGGGACCCGCTGGCCGTGGTCCTCAGCGGCCTGTCCCGGGAGGGGATGGACGTCATCGTCGACGCCGGCCGGCTCGGCGCTGAGCACGGCCCTCAGCCACTGCTGCGGCAGGCCGACGTCACCCTGCTGGTGACCCGCACGTCCCTTCCGGCGATCGCGGCCACCCGGGCGCGCACCCGCCAGCTGCTGGACGACCTGACCCAGCGAGGCACCGGAGCCGATGGCCTGGGGCTGCTGGTCGTGGGGGAGGGGCAGCCCTACACCGCGCGCGAGCTCGGCACCGCCGTCGACGTCCCGGTCGTGGCCGCCATCGCCTGGGACCCGGTGCACGCCGAGGTCTACAGCCTGGGGTCCAAGGCCAGGAAGCTGGAGACCTCCTCGCTGACTCGAAGCGTCGCCTCCGCCGCCAGCGCCATCACCCAGCTGGCCGCCGACCGGCGCACCCGCTTGACCCCCGGAACGCTCGTGCACGGAGGAGAAGTCCATGCCTGAGCACGCATCTGCTCCCGACCGCCCCAGCCTGGCCGATCTCCCGCTGTTCGCCGGCAGCACAGCGACGACCGCTGCATCCGCGGCTCACCAGCCCGCTGAGACCTCCTCGACAGCTCTGCCCGCCCGAAGCACCTGGATCACCGATCCGCGTGCCCTGGCCGGCCCTTCTGCGCCGGCGGCATCCGAGTCCACCGGACTGGATCTGCCCGCCCCCGTGGCCAGCGCGTCCGAGCTCCTGCCCGAGATCGTTCCCGAGGACCTTCCCGCAGGCGATGAGGAGACGTTGGACTGGTCGCTGGTCCGTGCCTTCCGCGGTCAGGCCGCAGAACGGCTCTCCGGTGCCCTGGAGAACCGCGGGACCATGGACGATGCTTCCCAGCGCGAGCTCGGACGCAGCATCGTCACCGAGCTGCTGCGTGACCGCATCGACGAGCAGATGGTCGCCGGTGGGTCGACCATCACCGTCGCCCAGCAGCAACGCCTGGCCACAGCCATCTTCGACAGCCTTTTCGGGCTGGGCCGGCTACAGCCCCTGGTCGATGACCCCGAGGTCGAGAACATCGAGATCAACGGCTTCGACAACGTCGTCTTGCAGTACAGCGACGGCCGCCTCGAGTACGGGCCCCCGGTCGCGGACTCCGACGAAGAGCTCGTCGACTTCCTGCAGTTCCTCGCCAGCCGCTCGCAGTCCAACGAGCGGCCCTTCAGCCCAGCCAGCCCCGAGCTGCACCTGCGCCTGGACGGCGGCTCCCGCCTGGCCGCCAACGCCTGGATCACCCCGCGACCGGCAGTGGTCATCCGACTGCACCGGCTGCGCAAGGTGACCCTGGGCGACCTGGTCGCCCGCGGAATGTTCGACGAGGAGATGGCCTCTCTGCTGCGCGCCGCGGTGCGGGCACGCCTGAGCATCGTCGTCAGCGGCCCCCAGGGCGCGGGGAAGACCACGCTGCTGCGCGCGCTGTGCGCCGAGCTGGACCCGTGGGAGCGACTGGGCACGCTGGAGACCGAGTACGAGCTGCACCTGCACGAACTTCCCGAGCAGCACAAGCGGATCACCGCGTGGGAAGCCCGCCCGGGCAGCGGTGAGCGCGGGGCCGACGGCCGGTCGGCTGGAGAGATCACCTTGGACCAGATCGTCTACGGGTCCTTCCGGTTCAACCTCGAGCGCTTCGTGGTCGGGGAGGTCCGCGGCAAGGAGGTCTTGGCGATGTTCAAAGCCATGCAGGGTGGCGCTGGGTCGATGTCGACCACCCACGCAGACAACGCTCGCGGCGCCATCGACCGGCTGGCCACCCTGGCCATGGAAGCCGGACCTCACGTGTCGGAGGCTTTCGCCTACCGCCAGATCGCCGAGCACATCGACCTGATCGTCCAGATCAACCTCGAGCACGGTGACTCCGCCGACGGGAGCCCGCCGGTGCGCAAGCGCTACATCACCGAGATCCTGCACGTCGAGCGCGGGGAGAACAGCCAGCCTGCCACCACCCACGTGTACGCCCCCGGCCCCGACGGGCGAGCTCAGCCCGGCGTGCTCCCGCAGCCGCTGGCCGGACTGGTGAAGTTCGGCTTCGATGCCCCGTCGTTCACCGAGAGCCGGGCGGCATGACGCCGCTGTTGGCTGCCATGGCGGCGATCAGTCTGCTCGGTGGACTGCTGCTCATCGGCTCAGGGCTCCGCCCGCGCCTCGCACTGCCCGCCCCGACATCGACGACGCTGATCAACAACCGGCTGCGCGACCTGTTCACCCGGGGCGGCCCAGGCAGCAGACGCAGCCGACTGCTGCTCATCGGCGGGATCGTGGCCGGTGCACTGCTGTGGCTGCTGACCGGCTGGGTGGTCGCCATCCTCATCGTCCCGGTGTTCGCCCTGCTGCTGCCCACCCTGCTGGTCAGCACTGACAACGCCGCGGCCATCAACCGGCTGGAAGCGCTGGAGGAGTGGACGCGCAGCCTCGCCGGCGTCCTGACCGTCGGCGTCGGACTCGAGCAGGCCCTGATCGCCACCCTGAAGTCCACACCCGACGCCATTCGGCCCGAGGTCGCCACCATGGTGGCTCGGCTGCGTGCCCGCTGGAGCACCGAGGACGTGTTGCGGGCCTTCGCCGATGACCTCAACGACGTCACCGGCGACCAGATCGCCAGCAGCCTGATGCTCGCCGCCCGGCGGCGCGGCAGCGGGCTGGCCACTGTGCTGGAAGGACTGGCGGAGACCGTGGCCGACGCCGTGCGGACCCGCCGGACGATCGAGGCCGATCGGGCCAAGCCCCGATCCACCGCCCGCTGGGTCACCCTCATCACCCTCGTGGCTCTGGGGCTGCTGGTCGTCAACGGCTCCTACGTCCAGCCCTACGGCACCGCGCTGGGCCAGCTGGTGCTCCTGCTGCTGCTGGGCTGCTACCTGGGCTGCCTGATGTGGATGCGCAACATCGCCAAGCACCGGCCACTGCCCCGCTTCCTGGGAGCAAGCGTCGCAGAGCGGGAGGAGGTGGCGTGAGCACTCTGCAGGCAGCGCTCCTGGCCGGTGGAACAGTCGGGCTGGGGCTGGCCCTCATCGTGTGGCGGCTGGCACCGGCCCACCCGCAGCTCGCCGGTGCACTCCAGCGACTTGCTCCCGACCGTGCTCAGCAGAAGCTGCCCGACATCGCGCACGGCACGACGGTGCAGGACCGCCTCGGGTTCTGGGTCCAGCGCAACGCCCCGAGCATCTCCCTGGGCCGGACCCCGACCCGTGAACTGGCCATGCTGCGCATCCCCGTGCACCGCTACTACGGGGAGAAGGCGCTCTTCTTCGGCATCGGCCTGGTCTTTCCTGCCCTGGCCGCGGGCCTGCTGGCCAGCCTGGGCGTCCACGCCCCGATCGTCGTGCCGCTGGGGGTCAGCCTGGCGCTGGCCGTGGCGATGTCCTTTGTGCCCGACTACAACGCCCGGTCCGACGCCAAGGGCGCCCGGGCTGAGTTCAGCCACGCCCTGTCGGCCTACATCGACCTCGTCGCCCTCGAGCGGCACAGCGGGTCGGGCAGCACCCAGGCCCTGGAGGTCGCCGCGCAGGTCGGTGACAGCTGGGTCTTCCAACGGCTGCGTGAGGAGCTGGCCCGTGCGCGCTGGTCGGGTACCCCGCCCTGGGACGCCCTGACTGACCTCTCCAGCGAGCTGGGGCTGCCGGAGCTGGCCGAGCTGGCCGACATCATGCGGCTCTCGGGCGAGGAGGGCTCCACGGTGTACGCGACCCTGCGCGCCCGCTCGGCCAGCATGCGCAACGCGCTGCTGTCTCAGGAGCTGTCGGCAGCCAACGTCGACGGGGAGCGGATGACGGTGCCGGTGACGGCGCTGGCCATGGTCTTCCTGGCCCTGCTGGCTTTCCCCGCGGTCCTGCGCATCGTCGAGAGCGCGTGAACACGATCGGGTGAACGGAGCTGCTCTGGCGCCCTGAGCAGCACAGATAGACCACACCGAATACGGATCCTGGCCCCACCTGTCACAGAATGGGCCGCGCGTGCACCTTCCCAACCTGAGAAGAGTGCCCAACGAGAGAGGTGCGGACCACCATGATCCAGTTCTACGCAACCCTGATGACCGTGCTGGCCGGCGGCAGGGAGGAGCTCACGTCTCGCTTCGCCGAGCTTCGCGAGAATCGTGAGCGCGGTTCCCTGACCGTCGAGCAGGCGATCGTTACCGGGCTGCTCGTCGTCGCGGCGCTCGCCCTGATGGTGATCATCGCCAACGCGGTCACCAGCCGCTCGGCCAGCATCCAGTAACGCTCGTGGACACCCATGCAGATCGTGCGCAGCAGCCGCGGAGCTGGCTGCGCGACGAGCGTGGGTCCGCGACGCTCAGCCTGGCCATCGTGTTCCCGGTGGTCTTGCTGCTGATCTTCACCGCCGTGCAGGGCGGGTTGTACTACTACGCCCGCAGCGTGGCCCTGGCCGCGGCCGAGGAGGGCCTGCGTGATGCGCGCGCTGAGGGCGGCACCAGCGCCGCTGGCGCGCAGCGGGCCCAGACCTTCCTCGCCGACGCCGGCGGGGCCTCGGTCCTGGAGAACCCCGCGGTGACGACCTCGCGCAACGCCACCAACACCAGCGTGACCGTCGTTGGCAACGCCCCCAGCGTCCTGCCCGGCGTCAGCTTCCCGGTCTCTCAGACCGCATCCGGTCCGATCGAGCGGGTGACTCTCCCGTGAAGCTGGTCCGGCGGCTGGCGCGCAGGCTGCGATTGGGGGAGGAGACCGGGTCGATCCCCCTTGAGCTGGCCATCCTGGCCCCCGCGGGACTGCTGATCATCAGCGTGGTGATCTTCGCCGGGCGGGTGGCCTTGGCCCATCAGTCACTGGACGGCGCGGCGGCGTCGGCAGCCCGCGAGGCCTCGATCTCGCGCACCCAGCCGGCCGCGAACTCGGCAGCGACCGCGGCCGCCGCACAGGCGCTGATCCAGCAGGGGCTGGACTGCGCAACGACATCGGTGTCGGTGGACACCACCGGCTTCGCATCTCCGGCCGGAACGCCGGCCTCCATCACAGCCACCGTGACCTGCGTGGTGCCGCTGGCCGACCTCGCCATCCCTGGCCTCCCGGGGAGCATGACGATCACCGGCAACGCCAGCAGCCCGCTCGATATCTACCGGGAGCGCTGATGAAGTCGCCTGACCTGTCCTGCGGAGACGAGCGCGGCTCGATCGCACCGTTCTTCGCCGTCGCCACCTTGGCTCTGATGGTGATGATCGGCCTGGTCGTCGACGGTGGCGGGAAGGTTCGGGCGCTACAGCGGGCCGACGCGGTGGCCGGGGAAGCTGCCCGGGCCGGCGGGCAGGCGATCGTAGCCAGCACCGCGGTCCGCGGTCAGGGCGCGGTGGCCGACCCGGTACGGGCTCGTCAGGCCGCCCAGGACTATCTCGCCGCAGCCGAGGTCCCCGGCACCGTCTCAATCATCAATGGCACCCGCCTGCGGGTGGAGACCACCATCGACTACCAGCCCGTCTTCCTGGACCTGATCGGCGTCGGGACCATGACCTCCACCGGCGCCGCTGAAGTCCGGCTCGTCGAGGTCCTGAACGGAGAGGTCAACCCGTGAGCCGCCCGTCATCGACCACGTCCCGGCTGCGCGGGCTGTTGGCGCTGGTCCTGCTGCTGGTGGCCCTGGTCGGCATCCCTGCCGGCTTGCTGGTGGCCGGCGGGAACCCGCTGCCCTCCAGTGTGCCCAGCCTCAGCGACGTCACCGACGCTTTGTCCCGACCCGACAACGGCGAGATCTTCTTGAGCGTGCTGCTGATCGTGGGCTGGCTGGCCTGGCTCTTCTTCGCACTCTGCGTCCTGGTCGAGTTCGGTGCTCAGCTCCGGGGCCTTCCCGCGCCTCGCCTGCCCGGACTGGGCCTGCAGCAGACCGCGGCCCGCGGTCTGGTCGCAGCGGTCATCGCCCTGTTCATCGCCGCCCCTGGCGTGGCCAACGCAGCAACGATCGACGGGACCGACGCCGCTCCTGCGGCGTCGGTCTCCCAGCAGGTCGACCCCGGGCCGGCTACCGAGCCGGCCACCGGGCAGCTGGTCACCCCCGGGGTCGCCGAAGACCAGCCGGCCGCGGCAGCACCCGCGACGTCGACGCGGACCCACCACGTGCAGGCGGGGGAGACGTTGTGGTCGATCGCTGAGCAGCAGCTGGGCGATGGCATGCGCTGGCCCGAGATCGCGGCGCTGAACCGCGGAGTCACCCAGGCCGATGGCAACGCACTCAGCGACTCGCACTGGGTGAACACCGGCTGGACGTTGACCCTGCCCACCGCCGCCGGCGAGACCGCCCAGGCCTCGACGGCCTACATCGTCCAGCCGGGCGACACCCTCTCCGAGATCGCGCAGCAGGAGCTGGGCAGCGCCGACCGGTTCGGGGAGATCGTCGCGGCAAGCAGCTCCATCGAGCAGCCCGGTGGTGCTCGCCTCACCGACCCCGACGTCATCGGTGTCGGCTGGACCCTCAAGGTGCCGAAGGCGGCGCCCGCCTCCGCACCGGCACCGGTGGGAGATCAGCTGCCGGCACCGGTGGAAGAGCAGGCACCCGCGCCTGCACCGGCGGACGAGCCCGCCCCGGCACCGGCGGACGAACAGCCACCCGCCCCGGCAGACGAGCAAGCGCCCACACCCGCTCCCGCTCCCGCTTCCGCTTCCGCTTCCGCTTCCGCCGGCGACTCGCAACCCGACGCCGGCGACGCCGAACTGACCGCGGTCGACGAGAGCTACCCGGTGCGCACCGTCGCCGGCGTCGGCTCGCTGCTGGCCGCTGGCGTGCTCGGCTTGATCGCGGTGCGCCGCGGCGCCCAGCAGCGCCGACGCCAGCCCGGACAGACCATCCCGCTGCCCACCGGCGCCGCCGCGGCCGTCGAGCAAGAACTGCGGGCCACCGCTGACCCGCTGAGCGTCGAGACCGTGGACCTCGCCCTGCGCTCGCTGGCCCAGGACTGCACGACGTCGGGCCGGCCGCTGCCCGCCGTGCGCGCCGCGCGGCTGACCGCCACCCAGTTCGACCTCTACCTCGCCGAGCCGGCCCAGCTGCCCGGGCCGTGGGACGGGACGATCGACGCGACGGTATGGACCCTGCCCGTCGACGCCGCCGCCAGCCTCGACGCCGCGTTGGTCGCCGGCGTCCCGGCCCCCTTCCCCTCGCTGGTGACCATCGGCCACGACGAGGAGGGCGGGCACGTCCTGCTGGACTTGGAGTTCCTCGGTGCGCTGGGCATCCGCGGCGGGGAGGAGGAGACGCGCGAGGTCCTCGCCGCGATCGCCATCGAGCTGGCTACCAGTCGCTGGGCGGATGACCTGCAGATCACCGTCGTGGGCGCCTACCCCGAGCTGGAGGACACCCTCCAGACCGGGCGCATCCGGTACCTGCCGGCCGCCGGCCGGATCCTCGACGAGCTCACCGAGCGGGCCGCACGCGACCGGCAGGCCCTGCTCGCCGGCGCCGGAGACCTCGCCAACGCCCGTGTGGCTGCCGATGGCGCGGACCTGTGGACCCCGGAGATCGTGCTGCTGACCGGGGAGGTCACCGACACCCAGCGGGCTCAGCTCGAGCACCTCATCGACCAGCTGCCTCGCGTGGCCGTCGCCGCGGTGACCGCCGGCCCGCCGGTGCACGGCGGGTGGGGTCTGCGGATCGAGAAAGACACCGCGGTCCTCGAGCCGATCGGCCTGCAAGTCACCCCCCAGCGCCTGGAGGACGCGACCTACCTGCAGCTGCTCGAAGTCGTGTCCCTCACCGACGAGCAGCCCGAGGGGAAGCCGGCCACCGCCCCCGAGCCGACCCTGGCCGACGTACCCGACGTCGCGGAGCCCGGCGACCTGGACCCCGCGATCGCCGACCTGGACTGGTCGACCCCCGGGCACCTCTCGCCCACCCTCATCAGCTCCATCGACACCGTGCAGCGGGCTGACTCCTTCGTCGTCCCGGCCGACGACACCTCGGCCAGCTCCCGCCGCCACCTCGAAGCCTCCCAGGACGACGCCGAGCAGGGGGCGCAGCCCACCGAGAAGTTCGGGGTCGTCTCCGACGTCGACGACCAGCGTCCCGACGCTGAGCACCGGGTGGAGGCGTCGCCGGCTGACCTCTCGGCCGACAACCAGGACGAGGCGCCAGCGGACAACCGCGTCGACCACCCCCCGTGCACCGGGTCGACCGCCTGGACCGCCCCGGTCGATGGCCCAAGCACCACCGCGGCCGACGCCGACGAGCCGACCGCCGAGGACGTCGCCCCGATCGCTGCGGTCGTCGACGCCGAGCAGCCGGCCAAGCTCGCCGTGGCGACCACCGACGAGGAGGCCGAGCGCCTGGCCGAGGCCGTGGAGCTCCGCCCCCGCACCGGGCCCCGGATCCTGTTCCTGGGACCGGTCGAAATCGACCAGGCCACCGGCCCCGTCGAGCCCAGCAAGCGAGCCAGCCTCACCGAGCTGGCCGCCTTCCTTGCGCTCAACCCCGGGCGCAGCCACGAAGCCATCGACGCCGCCCTCTGGCCGGGCAGGACCGTCTCACTCGCGGCCCGCAACACCGCCGTGAGCAAGCTGCGCCGCTGGCTCGGCAAGACGTTGACCGGTGAGGACCACCTGCCTCGCTACCAGGCCTCGGTGGGCTACCAGCTGGGCGACACCGTCACCACGGACTGGCAGCTGTGGCAGCAGCTGATGCCCGTGGGCCCCGTCGGCGCTACCACCCCCGAGCTGGAGGCCGCGCTGCAGCTGGTCCGCGGCACACCGATCGGCGGCGTCAAGGCCAGGCGCTACGCCTGGGCCGAGCAGACCCGCCAGGAGATGGTCGCCGCCATCGTCGACGCCTCCTACGAACTCGCCCGCCGGCGCGTCATGGAGGGCAGGTGGCGTGATGCCACCCAGGCCGCGGTCGTCGGCCTCACCGTCGAGCCCGGCCTGGAGCGGCTGGCCCGGCTCCGCATCCTCGCCGCGCACTCAGCCGGCAACAGGGCCGAGGAGGAGAAGGCGATCGCCCAGCTGCTCGCCGTAGCCGAGGACCTGGGCGGAGACCTGGAAGAGCAGACCGAGAAGCTCTTGGCCGACCTGGCCGACCCAAACCGTGCCAACCACCTCACCGCGAGCGCGCTGTGACGAACATGGCGCTGAGCGACCCACGAAGCAGCCACTG
>NZ_JAAMPA010000004.1 GCF_011758655.1 Modestobacter marinus | reverse complement strand
CGACCGTCTTCTGCGCAGGTACGATGTCGTACCGCCGTCGTACCGCGGACTCGAGCAGCTGCCGGCCACGATCGGCACCTCGTCCACCCGGGACCGAAGGAGCCGTCGCCCCGGCGGGCTGCTGGGCCACTCAGAGGCCGCCCGGCCACGTGGCGCGCCCGGCAGGGATCGAACCTGCGGTCAAGTGCTTGGAAGGCACCTGCTCTCTCCGCTGTGCTAAGGGCGCTCGCTGCCAGATCATCGCACCGGTGCCGGGGAGCAGATAGCAGTTCGGTGGCAGATCGGCACGCAGCCGCAGACAGCGTTCGAGTACCAAGGCCTCGATCTGGGCGCCCATACCCGCCCCATCCGCGGCGGCGAGCCAGCGGTCGGGTGTCCACCGGCTGGGCGTGCTATCCGCGTCGGTGAAGCGTGCCAACGTTTCACAGCCCGCGACCGCACCGCGAGCCACATCGACGATCGGCTGGAAGACCAGGTACATAGTGTCCGGATGGGTGATCAGCCGGACCAGCTCGTTGACCCAGCTCACCGTCGGCTGCCGGCGTGTACGGTCGGCCGCAGCCGGAGGCACCGACGTACCGCGTGGCGCGGACGGGAGCGTCCCGGTCATGCCCCCGCCATAGGTTGCCGACCGTTTCTACGTGAGCTGCCCTCCTCGTGACCTCATCCGGACGGACAGGGCAGGAAGGTTCGGCATGGTCAGCGCCCCGGCTGGTGGCGCTGCCAGTGGTCCACCGCATTGACGGGCGGCCTACTGCATCAAGCACACCCGTGGCTCGCTAACGCCGCGGTGCGCGGGCGCTCATCCCGGCAGCGCGCAGGCCGCGTTGAGCATCCGCACCGGACCGGCCCTGTGACCTGTGGTGTCTGGTGCACCGGAACGGCAACCTGACTGAGTACATGGGGCGGCCCGTCCTGCTGGAGCCGGGCCAAGGGTGCTATCTCAGACCACTTCCGATGAGCCGCCGTAGCCGAAAGCGAGCAGTAGCCAAGCCGAGGGAAGTATTTGACTGCGATGGCTTCGTCCACCAGAGAACGCACTGACTGCCTTGGGGGACTGCTGCACGAGTAGGTGACATCTGATCTGTGGTGCCGAGAGGTGCCGCTGGAAGGATGTTCACCGTGCCCAAGCCCTACCCCAAGGAGTTCCGCGACGACGTCGTGAACGTCGCCCGCAACCGTGAGCCGGGCCAGCACCTGAAGCAGATCGCTGCCGACTTCGGGATCAGCGAGTCCTGTCTGACGAACTGGATGAAGGCCGCTGACGTCGAAGACGGCGTCAAGCCCGGGACCACGGCGGCGGAGAACGCGGACCTGCGCGAGGCCCGCAAGCGGATCCGGTTGCTCGAGCAGGAGAACGAGGTCCTGCGCCGCGCGGCGGCCTACCTGTCGCAGGCGAATCTGCCGGGAAAATGATCTACCCGCTCGTCCGTGAGCTCGCCGTCGACGGGATCGCCGTGACGGTGACGTGCCGGGTTCTCAAGATCGCCCGCCAGCCCTACTACCGGTGGCTGGCCGACCCGGTCACCACCAGCGACCTCACCCAGGCGCACCGGGCCAATGCGCTGTTCGACGCCCACCGGGACGATCCGGAGTTCGGCTACCGCCTGCTCGTCGACGAGGCCGCCGCGAACGGTCAGCCGATGACTGCCCGGACCGCCTGGGCGATCTGCTCGACCAACGGCTGGTGGAGCGCGTTCGGTAAGCCTCGCCGGGGCAAGGGCGGCCGTCCCGGCCCGCCGGTGCACGACGACCGGGTCAACCGGGTGTTCACCGCCGAGGCGCCCAACGCCGTGTGGTTGACCGACATCACCGAACACCGCACCGCCGAGGGCAAGCTCTACCTGTGCGCGATCAAGGACGTGCACTCCAACCGGATCGTCGGCTACTCCATCGACTCCCGGATGAAGTCCCGGCTCGCGGTCACCGCGCTGGACAACGCCGTCGCCCGGCGCCATGCCGACGGCGCTGACGTGGCCGGCTGCATCGTGCATTCCGACCGCGGATCCCAATTCCGCAGCCGGAAATTCGTGCGCGCCCTCAACCGGCATCAGCTGTCCGGCTCGATGGGCAGAGTCGGCGCGGCCGGCGACAACGCGGCCATGGAATCGTTCTTCGCCCTGCTCCAGAAGAACGTGCTCGACCGCCGCCACTGGCGCACCCAGCAAGAGCTGCGGATCGCGATCGTCACCTGGATCGAACGCACCTACCACCGCCGGCGGCGTCAGGACGCCCTCGGTCGACTCACGCCCATCGAGTACGAGACCATCGTCCCCACACTGGCCGCTCAGGCTGCCTGACCCAACCTGTCACCTGGTCGTGCAGCAGTCCCTGGCGCCGTGCGGAAGCTGTGTGGTTTGCAACAGGGGGTTGCGCGGGCAGGTTCGTCGCCCAGATCCCACCTGCTGCGCGTAGCGGAGTGGATCGCGCCCAGGGGTCGGAGATCACTCGCAAAAAGCGAGGACGGTGCTGGTGTCAGAGGTGGGGTGCAGCACATGGGAGGCCACCGGTCTCCTTCCTGAGCATGAGCGGCGACTACGGCGCCAGACATGAATGACTTCGATGCATCAGATGGCAATCCGGATCCGTGTCCGGGGAGGCAACTGGCTGCTTCTGCGCCTTTGCAGTCCTTAGCCTCTGCCGTAGTCGCGTCGACGGGGGCGATGGTGGTCGTCGTCGATGAAGAGGGGTACATCCTGCTGACCAACACTGCACTGGAGAACTTCACCGGTGAGCGTGCTGATGACCTGAGGGGTCGGCCATTCTGGGAGGTCTACGTGATCCCTGGAGACGTCCTCCCGGCCCGAGCCGCGTTGCAGGCCGCTATGACCGATGGCCGCGGCTTCGCCAGCGAGGCCGACTGGGTCGCCGCTGGTGGAGCGCTACGTCGCGTGGTCATGCAGTGCAGTGTTCTCTTCGGCCACGACAGGAAACCGACTGCGATCGCCTGCGTCGCAGTGGACGTCACTGAAGTGCACCGGCGAAGCACGATCGATGCTCTTACCGGGGCAGGCAATCGCGCGGCTTTGTTCGATGCACTGACCCGACACCTCGCCGAGCCGGCCCTGGGCCAGCGCTGCGCTGATGGACCGCAGACATCTGCAGGCTGCGGCGTGTTGTTCTGCGATATGGACGAATTCAAGGCAGTCAACGACATGCACGGGCACGGTGTCGGCGATGACCTACTCATCGAGATCACCCGTCGTCTGCAGCGGGAGACGAGGCCGGAAGACACCGTCACCCGGCCCGGCGGGGACGAGTTCGTGGTCGTCTGTCCCGGCATGAACGAAGCGTCGCTGGACACATTCGCCAATCGCGTTTTCGCCCGACTTGGGGAGCCGTTCCCGGCACCCCTCGGCCTGTTGCATGTCCACCCCAGCATCGGCACCGCCCTTGCCCACCCGGGCGAACATCCCGACGACGTGCTCGCCCGCGCCGACGCGGCGATGTACCGCATCAAGCACCGCCGCCGCCCGTCGGCCAGCACCGAACGGGCACCGAAGCCTCCCGGCCCGGTCTGATCACCGTCGCTGACCGCACCCTAACCAGCGGACTCAGTGGGTGACCACCGTGGGCTCCGGACAGAGTTCGTGGTTCCGCTGACCCGCACTGAGGAGACCCATACCGAGCTCGCCAACACGGGCGGCCTCCACCAGGGGCCTTCGTCCTCGCGGCGGTCGGTGGGGCTCCCGGACGGGATGACGCACTTTGAGGGTGGCCCCCACACCTCCGCCTTCATCCCACCGTCATGGGAAGCGTTGCAGCGGGGAAGCAAGCCGCACGACCGGAAGATCACCCAGCGGCATCTGCTGGCACAGTGAGCAGCGCGTTAAGAAGGAGCCTCGGTAGCTCCAGTGCCTAGACCTGCCAACCGTCGCCGCGATCGCGCTGAGGTGACGAAAGGACGTCACTCTGAAGATCTAGCGGGAATCGCTTGACACGGTGTTGCGTTTGAAGGAGCTGGCGGCGTCGCAGAAAGCGACCAACCGAGGCGAGAACCAATTCAGGGATCGTGTGCGCGCTGTACACCTCTGACCACCGGGAAGAACGTCGGGAAACACCCAGCCAGCAGAAGGGCAGGCGAAAGGATGGGCGCATGCCCACCACCGCGGTGCTTGGCCCTGAAGTGTCTCGATCCTGAGGCCCCCGCTCCTGGCCGGGCACCCTAGAGCGCACCTGGGCCCGGAACCCGCAGATCGGCCTGGCCCTGCGGGCCGCCATCGCGGCGACGATCGCCTGGGCACTCATCCAGCTGTTGCCCCAGGCCGCCCAGGAGTACCCCTACTACGCGCCGTTCGGCGCGGTGATCGCCATCTCCACCACGCTCGCCGGGTCGGCCCGGACCACCGCGCAGTCGGTCTCCGCCATCGCGATCGGCGCAGTGGTGGCCCTGGCCGTCGACGCGCTGCCCGTGCCGACCGTGGCCAGGATCGGCGTCGTGGTGACCGCCGGGATGCTCCTCGCCGGCTGGCACCGGCTGGGGAGCTCCGGCAGCTGGGTGCCCACCTCGGCGCTCTTCGTGCTGATCATCGGCGGCGGCGACCCGGTGGACTACGTGCTGGGCTTCGCCGGGCTCACGTTCGCCGGCGCGCTGATCGGGACCGCCGTCCTCGCCGTCTTCCCGCCGCTGCCGCTGGCACCTTCGCAGACCGAGCTCGGCCGGTTGCGCGATCTGCTGGCCGCCCAGTTGGCGGACCTGGCGGAGGGCCTGCAGCAGGAACACCCGCCCACCGAGGACGAGTGGCGCGAGCGCATCCACACCATCGACCCCGTGCTGGCCCGGATGCGCGCGGCGGTGCAGCAGACCGACGAGGCCCGCCGGGGCAACCTCCGGGCCCGCCGGCACCAGCAGGACGCCGACCGGCAGTACGCCCAGGCCCGGGCGCTCGAGCGCCTCACCCTGATGGTGGAGGACCTCACCCAGCTGATCGCCGAGACCGAGACCGCCGACCTCTCCCACGTGGCCCTCGGCCCGGCGCTGCGGCCGTCCGCGGTCTCGGCACTGGCCGGCCTGGCCGACGTGCTGCGCTCGGTGGAGGGGCCGGCCGCTGAGCCGGACACCACCCGCGCCGCCTACGACGAGCTGCACGTCCTCGAGACACAGCTGCGGCGGGCCCGGCAGAGCACCGACGACGACCTGTTCGCTGCCAGCAGCATCGCGCTGGCGATCCGGCGCTGCCTGGCCGCGGTCGTGCCCGAGGAGCTGGCCGAGGAGGACATGGTGGACTGAGGACCGCAGGCGTTTTCTCCCCCGCCCACTGTCGGTAGCCAGACCCACCAGTTCGATGAACCCGCGGGGCGACCGCTCACAAATGGCACGTCCGACGACGGGCACCGATCCAGCCTTGCTACGGGCGCCCATGTCGATCCGCGTAGCGTTAACCGCGTGGCGAAGGGAGCGCAGTCTGTGACTGTCGGGATCGTGGTCGGACAGGATGACTGGAGTCTCAGGCCGGACAGCCAGCGACTGGCGCGCGAGCGCGCTTACGAGGCCTTGCACCGCGCGGTCGGCCGGCTGGGCGTCGTCATGGCCGGGGCGATCACCGAGCAGGTGATGGACAACCAGAGACGCGGAGTGCAACTTGTCCTCACCGTCCCGACCCACGAAGTCGACGCAGGCGGTTCGGCTGAGACGGCAAAGGCGCTGGCTACCTGACTGCGCGGCTCCACACGCCGTCACTCAACCAATGAGACTTGACCTTCGGTTGTGAACCGCAAGCGCACCGGCCCTGGTCTTCCCAGTCACGGCACCGGCCAAGCTGTACCGATCCACCCGCTACGGTCAGCGACCTCTTGATTGGCGGGCAGGGCGCTTCACACGTCCAGGCTGGGGACGCGCGGCATAACTCGCGGGCTGGCAGCACCTTGGTAAGGACCGCCCGCCCTGGCAGTCCACGGTTCGCTTCGCCTACGCTTCGAACCGGACTATATGGGGGTCAGACGCGCCTACCTGCAACACTCCTTGCCCAGGAAGGCTCATGCCTGCATCGTCACCGAACTCTGATCATCGTGGCACTGCCGCGCTCGAGTCAACGTGGGACTGGCGGGATGAGGCGCTGTGCGCCGAGACCGACCCTGAGGCGTTCTTCCCCGAGAAGGGCGGCTCGACCCGGGAAGCCAAGGAGCTCTGCATCGAGTGCGCGGTGCAGCACCAGTGTCTGACTTACGCCCTGGCTCACGATGAGCGTTTCGGAGTATGGGGCGGGCTCTCGGAACGGGAACGCCGCCGCTTAGCCTTTCGCACCGCGCAACCTGGGTGAAGCCGGACGACGTGGGGCCTGGTGACCGGACCCGGGCCAGCATCGTCCCAGGTTCAACCACCGCTGGGCGCCAACGTGCCGCTCAACACCGCGTTGGCACATTGCTGCCCCTTTCAGCGGCACATCGGGCTACCGACAACTCCGGAGACGTAGGCCTGTCAGGGCGCGGACGAGGCCAACATCTCCACCGGACGATCACGAAGTGGGGGTTGTAGCGACTGCACCAGCGCCTGCAGGTTGAGGTCAGGGATCAGCCTGGCCTCCGAGCCAATCTGCACCAGCGGTGCGCTCTGCAGCAGCCTCGTCAGGCTCGTCGCCGACGCAGGCGGCCGATCCTGGTCGGTCCAGGTGAGTGACTCGATGGCGCGCAGCCGGTCGATGGCGAAGGCGACGACCTGTTGGTCGACGGACACCAAGAGCAGGCAGCTGGCGGTGCTGATCGGCAGTGGTTCCCGTCCGAGGACCCGCGCCAGGGACACCACGGGAATGGCGGCCTGCCGGTGCACCATGACACCGAGCAACCCCGGCATAGAGCCCGACGTCGGGGTCAGGGTGTCCGGCACCGACAGGATTTCCACCACCTGCTCCAGCGGGGTGGCCACGTCAGCGCCTGCGCTGTACACGACATACGGGAGCCCTGCCCCAGACGACGTCCCGGGTCTGTGGAGATCGGCGGTCGTCGGCGTCTCCGCCCCGTCGATCACCGTGTTCATCGAGGCCAGCCCGATGAGGTCTCGGTGACTAGAGAGCACCTTCTCATCCAGCACCAGACACGGCCCGACTCGTGCCACGTCGACCATCGCAGACAGCAACCCGTCGCCGGAGGTCGCCGCCCCGGGCAGCCGGAGTACATCGGTGTCGGTAACTTCGACCAGGTCAAGCAGCGATGTCAAAGCCAACACGACATAACCCTGCCCCAGGTTCAATACGAGCCCTGCGCCGATCTGGTCGGCTGTCAGCCGACCGAGGCCCAGCAGCACCAGGGGATCAACAATCGGCACCTCCCGCCCGGCGAACTCCACGACGCCCAGACACAGGTCGCCCTCAAACACGGAAGGGCGGATGTTGGGTGGTGGCAACGTGGTGTGGACCGAGCCCGCGTCCAACGCGAGCCGATGGAGGCCGCACTCCAGGAGGGTGAACCTGCGTTCGGCACCGGAACGGTGCAGGACTCCCCCGGCCGCGTCGGCACTGCTCGACGACCCGTCCCGAGTGACATCGAGGACGGTCGGCGCGCCGGTGACGCGCAGCACCGCTGCCGCGTCCAGCACGCTGACCACGGCGTCAGTCTCGGGCAGCCGGAAGGTGTGTGAGAACAACAGGTCCTGCCCACCGGCGGTCATCGGCAGCAGCCGGTCCGAACCCAGACTGGTAACCCCACGCACCTCGTCAGCCAGCACGCCGAGCACCTGGTCGGCGTAGGAAACAACGACGATCACCTGGCCGGGTCGACGCTCACTCGCCCGGCCGATGCGCGGCGCCAGGTCGACCACCGGAAGCACCAGGTGGCGCAGGTGCATAGCGCCCAGCAGGCCGATGGCCTGGGCGGGCAGCGGAGCAAGCACCTCAGGGCAGGAAATGACCTCACGCAGCACGGACAGCGGCAGTGCCACGTCTGTGCCGGCCAGCCGGAGCAAGCCATAGACGTCCTCGTTCACGGACTCGGTGGCACTGCCCGGCGATGAGGTCATCGCGAGCTCACATCGACGGTGGCCAGCTCGCTGATGAGCGCGTCCACCTCCTTCGATGCGGCCTCCTGCACCCGGGTCGAGTCCGAGATCGTCTGGATGGCCTCCGTGGTGCGCGCCACGCTGCCGGCGATGCGTTCGAAGGCGTTCTCTGCGCGCTTGGACACCTCGGCGCCTTGGTCTACCCGTTCGGCGGACTCCTCGATCAGCTTGCCGATCTCCTGGGCGGCCTCGAACGACCGCTCGGCCAGCTTGCGCACCTCGCCGGCGACGATGGAGAACCCGATGCCGTGCTCGCCGGCCCGAGCGGCCTCGATCGAGGCGTTGAAGGCCAACAAGTTCGTCTGGTTGGCGATCTCACCCATCACCCGAACGATGTCGGAGATCGACGTCGATGAGCGTTGGATGAGTGCGATGGCCTCCAGGGAGGCACGCAGCGCTTCCACTCCCTGCTCGGCGTTGCCCTGGGTTTCCTTCGCCAGGTCGGTGGCGGTCCGGGAGCTCTTTGAGATGTTGTCGATGGACGATGCCAGGTTGCCTACCGTCGTCGACATGTCCCGGGCGCCCTGAGCAACCTTTTTCTCCTTCTCCACTTGCTCGGTGATGTCAAAGGCGTACTTGACCACCTTGAACGGCCGCCCGGCGAGGTCCAACACGGGCGTGTACGTGGCCTGAATGTAGACGTCTCGCCCGTAGTTGCCCCTGCGGTGGAAGCGGCCGGCCACGCTGTTGCCCTTGCCCAGCCGCAGCCAGAAGTCCCGGTACTCAGCCGACTGTTTGTAGTCATCGGAGCAGAACCGGCTGTGGTGTTGGCCCACGATCTCCCGCAGCGAGTACCCCATGGTGCGCAGGAAGTTCTCATTCGCGGTCAGCACGTAGCCGTCCAGGTCAAACTCGATGACGGCTTGCGAGGCATCGACGGCATTGATCCGCGCCTCGATCTCGGCATTGCGCAGTTTGGCGGCGGAGACGTCGCTGGCGAACTTGATGACCTTGAACGGCTTGCCGTCCGCGTCGAAGATCGGGTTGTAGGTGGCCTGCAGCCAGATCTCCTCGCCGCCCCGCTTCACCCGCTTGTACTCGCCGCTCTCGAACTCACCCGTCGCCAGCCGGCCCCAGAAGTCTGCGTACTCCTGGGACTGGGCGACCTCAGGGGCGGTGAACATCCGGTGATGCTTGCCCTTGATCTCGGCCAGGCGGTACCCCATCGCTTCGCAGAAGTTGTCGTTCGCGGCGATGATGATCCCGTCGAGGGTGAACTCGATGACCGCCTGCGCCCGGTCCATGGCCGCAACCTTGCCCAGGTACTCGGCAGTTGCCTGCTTGGCCGCGGTGACGTCGCTGGCGAACTTGACGACTTTGTGGGGCTTGCCGTCGGCACCGAGGATGGGACTGTAGATGGCTTGAAGCCACACGTCCTTGCCGTCCTTGGCGATACGCCGGAACTCACCGGCCTGGAACTCGCCGGCTGCCAGCGACTCCCAGAACTGGGCGTAGGCCGGAGAGGTGACGTAGTCAGGCTCGCAGAACATCCGGTGGTGCTTGCCGATCATCTCCGCGGCCGCGTAGCCCATGGTGTCGCAGAAGAGCTGGTTGACCTGCTGGATGCGCCCGCCGAGGTCGAACTCGATGACCGCCTGCGCCCGGTCGATGGCGGCGACCTTGCCCTCGTAATCAAGGGTCCGCACCTTGTCCGCCGTGATGTCCGAGGCGAACTTGATCACTCTGACCACGGTGCCGGCATCATCGAACACAGGGTTGTAGGTGGCCTGAAGCCATAGCACGCTGCCGTCCTTACGGATGCGCTTGTACTCCCCACCCTCGAACGCTCCGGCGCCCAGCCGCTGCCAGAACTGCACGTACTCTTCGGTCTGGGCGTATTCCGGATCACAGAAGACTCGATGGTGCTTGCCGACGATCTCGGCGGGGTCGTAGCCGACGGCCGCGCTGAAGTTCTGGTTGACCCGGACGATAGTTCCATCAGGGGAAAACTCGATGGTCGCAAGCGACCGGTCGATCGCCTGGAACACGCCCTCGTCGGCGGTTGCGGATGTTGCCTTCAAGGCGGACGGCGCAGGCACAGGAGACCTCCGGATAGGCGGGATGCTCCTCCACCCATCGGCAGGGAAACGGAACCATGCGACCTCGTTGAAGCTGTTGATCTCAGTCGACCCGGGAACACCGTCGGCATCCGCCACTAGCCGAGGCCGGTAGGGGCTACGAGTCGGGCGCGGAGTGTGGCGGGGCGGTGTGTCGCCCGTGACGGCCGAGAACAGAACGGCCATGGCCATGGCCAGTTCATCTCTCGCAGACTCCCGCGCGTTCCGCTTGACCGCCGAGGCTGTGGCTGCGGTTTCCCTCGTCGCCTGCCGGGGAGGGTGGAAGCACCGGGCCGAGGCGACTGCCATCGCAGCCCCCCGGGATCTGCAGGAACTGGAGTAAAGCCCGTCCGAGGAGAGCGCCTGAATGTACGCGGGGAAGACCGGCTTGGCCAACTGGGCCCGAACTCGACGCTGACTACGCCACCTGCGCGGCCGGGTAGTGCCAGTTGCCGGTCGACTCGTCTGCTCCCGCAGAGCTGCATCGGCTGACACCGCCAGCGTCACCTACGGCTACCACCCGGCTGCCAACGAGCTCGTCGACGCCGACCGCACGATTCAGCGGACGCCGATTCTCCGGCCGGCGGGATCACCGTCAAACGGCAAGGACTACGAACTCTTGCCGTTCCACGTGCACACACCCAACGAGCGCACCGATCTCTCGAGGCCGACCTTGTGCATCCGAACATCGCGGAAGAGCTTGCCCCGAGTCGCCCACCGACAGGAGCGTCGTCCATGTCCACAGGGGTGAGTTCGCGGTCCTTGCGACGTGCCGCAACCAGCATGCGTGCTGATTCCCCTGAACCGACGACCCGCGCCGCCGCAATCATCCTCGCGGTCTTGCTCGGGCTAGTGCGAGGCTGGCTCGAGCGGTCGACCGTGCCCGTCGGGACCTCGGTGCTATAGGGGGTCAGCCCAGCGCGCGGTGGTTGGCGCAACGCCAAAGAGGGGGCCGTGCACGTCACCGGCCCACCCTCTTCGACCACCAGCCGTGCCAATCGCAGTCGCTGGCGAAGAGTCAGGGGCGTCTTAGCGTGGATTACGAGGATCTGTTGGACCGGTGGGCGGTTGCGGTGGTAGCTCCACACTTCGTCAAGAGATCCTCCTCACCCAGTCAGTCGCTCACCGCTCACCTCAAGCGGAATCGCATACCAACATTGCCGGTTGGTACCGTCTAAACGGTGAACCGCCGGACGGCGTCCTGCAGCTCGTCACTCATCCGGGCCAGGTCCGCGGCCGAGCGCTGCGCCTCCGCGACGCCCTCGTTGGTCTGCTGGGTGCCCGCGGCGAGACCGGAGATCGCGGTGGCGATGCTGCGCGAGCTGCCCGCCGCCTCGGCCACGTTCCGGTTCATCTCGTTGGTCGTGGCGGTCTGCTCCTCCACCGCCGCGGCGATGGTGGCCTGGAAGTCGTTGATCTGACCGATGACGTTGCTGATCTCCCTGATCGCGTCCACCGCACCTGCGGTGTCGGCCTGGATGGCCTCCACCCGCTGGGAGATGTCCTCGGTGGCCCGGGCGGTCTCCTGGGCCAGCTCCTTCACCTCACTGGCCACCACCGCGAAGCCCTTGCCCGCCTCACCGGCGCGGGCGGCTTCGATCGTGGCGTTCAGCGCCAGCAGGTTGGTCTGCTCGGCGATGCCGTTGATCAGCTTCACCACCGTGGCGATCTCCTGCGAGGAGTCACCCAGCTTGCCGACGGTCCGGGTGGTGTTCTCCGCGACGTTCACCGCCTGCCCGGCCACCCGCGACGCCTCGCTGGCGTTCCGGCTGATCTCCCGGATCGCCGCCTCCATCTGCTGGGAGCCGGTGGCGACGGTGTCGACGCTGGCGGCGACCTCCCCGGCAGAGGCGACGACGATGCCGGCCTGACCGGTCGCCGTACGCGAACTGTCAGCCATCCCGGCGGCCCCGGCGTTCAGGGCCTGTGCGGCGACCGCGAGTCGACCTGCCGAGTCGCCCACCAACGTCAGCACTCCGGCGAGCGAGTCGAGGGTTTGGTCCAACGGGTCGGCCAGTCCGAGCTCGGCACCGCCAGTGTCTCGCACCCGCACGCTCAGGTCGCCGCTGGCCACCTGGTCGAGCACCTCACGGATCCGTCCCACCGGCTGGAGTACTCCCCGGATGATGGCCCACCCGATGAGTGCGGTCATGAGCGCGGCAACGGCACAGACCAGCACCATGGTTAGCAGGAAGGTCGAGGCGATGCTGCGTGCATCGGCGGTCAGCCCGCCGTTCATTTCCTCCTCCATGTCGATGAGAACGTTGATCGCAGCGAGCCAGTCGACGAAGAGGGGCTTCGCCTGCTGCACGAGCACCTGATAGGCGCCCTCGATGTCCCCGGACTGACGGAGGCTGATGACCTGCTCGATCAGCGGCATGGTCACGGACTCGATGCGCTTGATCTCCGCCAGCGCCGCCACCTCATCGGCGTTCACGTTCGTCGGGTCTTCGAACACCCCGTCCATCGGGACCGCTGAGTCCGCGTAGTTCGCCGCCAGTTCGTTGATCGTGTCGACCTCCGTCTGGACGTCGGCTGTCGTCCGTGAGAGGACGACGTCACGCAGTGCGATCGCACGGTCGTGCACGCTTCCACGGAAGTTGATGGCGTAGCGCTGTTTCACGCTGTTCTGGTCGTTAATGGTCGTCAAAGCCGCATCGATCTGCTGTACCCGCCAGATGCCGACGCCGGTCAACCCCACCATGGCCAGGACGATAACGAGGAATCCTAAGGCGATGCGGTGGCCGATGGAAAAGGTCTTCATGGTCCTGCTTGGCTCCTTGCTCGGAGCGCCGACGGTGTGACGGCTGCTAGGGAGAGGTTCGGTAGGACGCGACCTAATCTCAAGTCTGAAGGGCGATCAGGAACCACAACGGCCGCCGGCATCCCGATCAGCCGCCGGTCGACAGCTCCTGAGCGAGTGCCGTCACGAGCTCTCGCGCCCGCAGCGCAACTAGGAGCTGGTCACTGGAGCCGACGACACCGAGCATCCGCTCTATCTGCCTACGCTGCTCTTGGTCTTCGACAGGCCAGTCGAACGGCTGGGCCTGCTTGGCGATCGCGGTGGCCACCTCGAGGAGAAACGAGGCGTCGATGTACCCGGTGGCCTGCATCCAGGCCAGCACCTGCCGTCGCGTCTCATCGTCACTGTTTCCCATCTCCACCGAGGTCACCACGATCGAGGCAACACCCTTGACCGCTACTGGCCGCTGTTCATCGCTCACGCGCGTCCCCTTATAGCCGCTAGGTCGTCAGACCCGGAACACGATGGATGTCGCTTTCTGGTCCATCTCCACGTCGTCCGGTTGCTGGAGTTCCACGGGGTCGCTGTCGCTCGACTCGACGAAAGCGTGAGCGTGAGCCATCGCGTTGACGCCTTCTCCCATCAGCAGGCAGCCCACCCCCTACCCACAGTTGCAGGGCCAACGCCCGCTCGTGCTGCTCAACCCGGCCCGGCGAGGGAAGACGACGCCTGGGGTCGTTTTCAATGCAGCACACGAGCTCGGGCGCGAGGCCCTCAGCCGCCGTGCGGGCCACGGCCTACCCTCACTGGCTCCACCGCTACAACCATCAGTGCGGCCGCACTGCCCTCGGCGGTCAACCTCGCGTCACCCGCGTCACCAACCCCTCGGTTCAGTACAGCTAGGCGCCGTCATCGGTCACCGAGTCCACCCCAGCGCACGGAGGCGCCCTTGGCGGCGTACATGCGCTCGTCGGCGGCGTGCAGCAGGTCGGCGAAGTCGTCGCCGTCGGCGGGGCTGGTGCTCACCCCGACGCTGGCGCCGACGGACGCGCGGTGCTCACCGAGCACGACGGGCTCGGCGACGGCCGCCGCCAATTCGTCGGCCACGTGGGCCGCCTCGTCGGCCGCAGTCGCCAGGTCCAGCCCCGGCAACACAACGAGGAATTCGTCGCCGCCCAGGCGCGCGAGCAAGTCACCGCGCCGCAGCCGCTGCCGTAGCCGTCCAGCCATGGCGACGAGGACGTCGTCGCCAGCAGCGTGCCCGAGGCGGTCGTTGACCACCTTGAAGCCGTTGAGGTCCACGAAAAGCAGCGCCAGCGCCGTCTCCGCCAGGCGGGTGTCCAACAGCATGGCCTCGACCTGCTCCTCGAGGCGCCGGCGGTTGGGCAGGCCGGTCAGTGGGTCGGTGAAGGCCAGCTGCTCGATGCGGGCGAGGTAGCTGCGGGTGCGGTCGCGTTCCTCCACCAGGGCCCGTTCGGCCTCCACGCGGGCGGTCACGTCGTTCTGCACGCCGATGTACTGGACGACGATGCCGCTCTCGTCGGTCACAGGTGCCAGATAGATCTCGTTCCACCACGGCGTGCGCTCCGGGCCGCGGACGTTGAGCAGCGTCTCGCGTGCCTCCACGCCCCGAGCGATGGCGTCGCGGATGCGGGCGACAGCGGCCAGGTCGGTGTCGGGGGTCTGTAGGAACCGACAGTTGCGGCCGAGCACATCCTCGAGCCGGTAGCCGGACAGCTGCTCGAAGGCGGCGTTGACGAAGATCAGCGGGTAGTCGGGCTGCCGCATATCAGCGATCGTGACCCCGCTTGTCGTCGCGGATAACGCTCGGTGCAGCAGGTCCTCGGCCGTGGTCCTGGTCGGCGAGGTTGAGGGCACTGGACTGGTTATCGGGGAGCTCGCCGCCGCCGACGTCCGGGGCGCGGCGCCCTCGATCCGGGGGATGACGCGGGACAGCAGGGCGCAGGCCGCGCGGGTGACGGTCTCCCGCTCGTAGGTCAGGGCGAATTCGAAGGCCCGCTCCAGGTCCGGGCCGCTGTCGCCAAGATCGCGGGCAAGCAGGGCGGCGCTGAAGTGCGGCGCGAGGATGACCAGGTCCCACTCGCCGCGCACCGGATCCGAGGGGGCCAGCGTGGCGCCGCGGACGCCGGGCACGGGCTCGACCGGCAGATCCTCGCCGAGAGCGCAGACGAACCCCGTCCGCGCGACCAGGTCGCGGTAGCGGGCGGCGGTCGCCGGCGTGAAGTGCCGCGCCTCCTGAAAGGTGGCCGCGATGACCGCCGTCTCCCCCAGGCGCATGCCCTCGCGCTCAAGCTGCTTGGACAGCTCGATGAGCAGCGCCTTTGGAGAGCGGCGCAGCGGGGTTCCCTCGGGAAGGGCGGCGAAGGGGGAAGCACTCGCGTCGCCGAGGACCTCAGTCGGCAGCGGGAGCGCCAACGCGCCCACCGGATAGGCCGCGACTTGCCCCGGCGCGGGGCGGCCGAACAGCCAGCCCTGGCCGAGGGTCGCCCCGAGTGCCTTCGCATTGCGTAGGTGCGCCTCGGTTTCAATGCCCTCGGCGAGCACGCGTGCCCCGCTGCGCTCGGCGTAGGCGTTGACCGCGTTCATGACTTCTGCGATCGCCGGACCGGGACCGTTCTGCACCAGCCGCAGGTCGAGTTTGACCACGTCCGGTCTCAACAAGGACATGAACGCCAGTGACATGGAGTCCGCGCCGACGTCGTCCAGCGCGACGCCCCAACCCAGCTCCCGTACCCGCTCCACTGTCCGCAGCAGCTCCGCCGGGCGAGCAGCTAGCGCCCGCTCGGTGATCTCCATGACCACGCGCAGTTCGCTGGGCGCGTCGGCCGCTATGACGAGCAGGTCGTCCAACGGCGCGCAGTCGAGAACCTCCGGCTCGACATTAACGAAGACGGTCAGCGGGGCGAGCAGGCCCTGCTCGACCGCGCCGCGGAACGCTGCACTGCGGCACGCTGTGTCGAGCTCGGCCAGCCGGCCGCCCGCCCGCGCGGCGGCGAACATCAGGTCCGGCCGCGCCAGTGGGCCGTCCTCGGGGCCGCGGGCGAGGGCCTCGTAGGCCACCACCTGCCTGCTGTCGAGGTCGATGATCGGTTGGAAGACGCTGCGGACGGCGCCGGTCGCCAGGATCTCGTCGATGCCGCCGTACGTGGCGCTCTGCGTGTCACTCACCCCGACGACATCGGTCGACAGGCAGAGGAGCATACGCGGACGCCCGGACGCTGTCCCCCTGTCGAGGGAGCCATCTCGGTTTGCGTAGGTCCCATGGAACGACCGCCCTTCGTACTGCCGGGAACGGATTCGTCGTTCTGCGCGCGAGTTCGGCGGCAACCTTTCAGCGATGCGTCGCCCTCTCCGCGGAACACCGGACGAACCACCTTGCGGTGCACAATGAGTCGCTGCCGGCGTCCGTAAGCCTGCGCCCCTTCACGACCGGGTCGGTCGAATTCGCGGGAGGCCGCCGCATGGAGCGGACGTCAAGTCCGTTGGAGGGCACCACGGACTCCGGCGTCAGCGCGGTCCACAGCCCCCTGGGTGAAGTCCGTGGCGCGGCCGCAGCTGCACGACAGCTGCTCGGCGCGGAAGAACGCGTGGCCGCCGCGCGCCGGATAGAGGCCGACGAGCGACTGCTCGCGACGCTCACCGGCTTCGTCACGGCAGCCTGCCGGTTGCTCGGCGCGCCCTCGGGGCAGGTGTCCCTGCTGTCGGACGTCCAGTACGTGGCCGGCGGCGCCGGAGCCGCGACCGCGGCCGTGGGCACCAGCGGGCCGCTCACCGACTCGCTGTGCACGCTGACCGCCGCAGACCGCCGCACGCTCGCGCTGACCGACGCGCGATCGGATGTCCGCGCCGCCACCCTCGCTCCCGTACGCAGCGGGATGGTGCGCGGCTATCTCGGCGTGCCCTTGGTAGACCAACGGGGGGACGTCATCGGCTCGCTGTGCGCCTTCGACGACAAACCACGGATGTGGTCCGACGACGACGCGGCGATGCTGCAGGTCGTCGGACGGGCCGTAGCGACGGAACTGGCCATGTCGGCCCTCATCCTGGAGCAGGAGTCCGAGCGCCTGCGCTGGACACTGTCGGTCGACGCCGGTGAGGTGGGGAGCTTCGATCTCGACCTCGTCGGCGGCCGGCTGGTCTGGGATGCGAGGCTGCGGGAACTGTTCGGCTACGCCGACGAGGAGTTCGACGAGACGCTCGCGGCGTTCCATGCTCGGCTCCATCCCGACGATGTGGACCGGGTAGACCAAGCGATGGCAGCGGCGATGGCCGACTGCGGGAATTTCGAGTCCGAGTACCGCATCCTGCTGCCCGGTGGCCGGACCCGGTGGGTGCAGGCCAGGGGCAAGGTGCTGTGCGACGAAGCCGGTGACGCCGCGCGCCTGCTCGGGGCGGCATACGACACGACCGAGCTGCATGGCAGTCACTACCGGACGGCGCGGATGCTGGAGGCGATGCCTGCGGGCTTCCTCTCCCTGGACATGAACTGGCGGTTCACCGTCCTCAACGCCGCTGCCGAGAGGCTGGACACCAGCGCCGCCAACTGCTGGGACGGACCATCTGGGAGGCATTCCCGGAAACTGTCGGCAACGAGTTCGAGAACGCCTACCGGACCGCGGTCGAGACCCAGTCCCCGCAGACGCTGGAGGCCTTCTATCCCGCGCCGCTGAACACCTGGTATGAGGTCTTGTGCTGGCCCACTCCGGATGGGTTGTCCCTGTATTTCGCCGACATCAACGACCGCAAGGTGGCCGCCGGGAAGGCCGCGCAATTGTCGTCGCGGCTGGCTCTGCTGGCCGAGGTGAACGCGCGGCTGCTGGAGGCGGTCGACGTCCGCGCGGCAATCGAGGAAGTCCCCGGAATGCTGGTCCCGCTGCTCGCCGACGGCTGCGTCATCACGTTGCTCCAAGCGGACGGCAGACCGCGCGCCGTCGCCGCCTGGCACGCTGACCCAGACCAGCGGGCGGCCTTGGACGCCCACACCGCCGTCCCCCTCGAGGTGATGCCGGCCGCGTCACCGGTCGCCCGGGTGCTGGCGACCGGTGTGGCGCTGCGTACCAGCGTCGACGAGGTGCACGATATGCTCCCGGTCGAGGACACGCGGAATCTGCTGCACTCTCTTGACGCGACGAACGGGCTGGTCCTCCCGATTGCCGGTCGGGACCGCGTCCTCGGCGCGCTGTCTCTATTCACCGGGACGGGCCGCTCACCGAGCGCTGATGATGAGGCGACGGCGGCCGACATCGCCTCTCGGATGGGCGTCGCCCTGGACAGCGCTCGACTCGCTCGGGCCCAGGCGCAGATCGCGGAGGGCTTTCAACGGAACCTACTGACTGCCCCGCCGGAGCCCGACCACGCCCACATCGTGGTCCGCTACGTCCCGGCCGGAGAATCTGCTCGGGTGGGCGGGGACTGGTACGACGCCTTCTTGCAGCGTGACGGTGCGACGGTGCTCGTGATCGGTGACGTCGTCGGCCATGACGTCGAGGCCGCGGCTTCGATGGCCGAGCTGCGCAGCCTGCTGCGCGGCATCGCCGCCTCTTCCGGCGGCAGCCCAGCCGAGGTACTGACAAGCCTGGACACCTGCTTGGAGCTGCTCCAAGTCGGCACAATGGCCACAGCGGCCGTGGCCAGGCTCGAACAGACCCCAGAGCAGCGTGCGGCCGGACTGACGCGCCTGAGCTGGTCCAACGCCGGACATCCGCCACCACTGGTCCTGCACCCCGGCGGGGAGTTGACCTTTCTCGCGGCCCAGCGAGCGGACCTCCTGCTCGGAGTGCTTCCCGGAACACGCCGTACGGAGCACGAGGTCACGCTGGAACGGGACACCACCGTCCTGCTCTACACCGACGGTCTGATCGAGCGCCGCACCAGCGACCTCGACGAGGGCCTCGACCGCCTGCGTTCGGCAGTCGGTGAGCTGGGCGGCCTGCCGCTGGACGAGCTGTGCGACGGAATCATCGACCGACTGGTCGACGGACGCCCCGACGACGATGTCGCCCTGGTTGCCGTCCGCCTTCACCGCCAAGACCGCCCACGACCGCCGGAGGCCGGTCCGCGGCACCTGCCGACGGCGGTCAATCGCGCATGACCGGAGGCACTTCCCCTCCGGCCGCGCCCAGCCGTGGGCTCGGCGGTGGCGTACGGGGCCGGACGTCGACCTGCCCGCCGCACACGCCGAGGACGTGACCGCTCACCGCGGAGCGGTCCTAGGCAGCCACTCACAAGTCACGGCCAGAGCGCGGTCGTGGTCGCACGCACGGCATACGGGAACTGACATGGACGCGCCGGGGCTGGATCGAGACCCCTCCGCCAGATGCATCCGCACCGTTCCTCTACGGCGCCGTGACCTAAGGCGGCGCGACATCACGGTTTTCCCGGGACGTCTTTACAGCGAACTGCTCCGGCGAGCCCTGCCCACTCAGGCGGACGAAACGACATCGAGCGGTTGCTGCCGGCCTTCGAGGAGCTGACCTCCAACGGCCTCCGCCACGGCGCGCCCCCCGTGTCCGTCAGCGTGGCGCAAGGCAGCAGCGGTTGGCTGATCAACCGGACCACGGTTTGGGAGCGGTCGACCCGCTGCGCCATTTACCGTAGTGACTGACCATCGACATAGGCGGTGACCACGGTCAGCTGGCCAGCGGCTGCGAGCTCCGGGTGCTGCGGGGAGGATCCATGCTTACCTGCTTCGGGCGACCTCTCACCCAGGCCAGGCCGGCGGCCAGACCGGTATAGCTGTCCAACTGAGCCCGCAATGCGCAGCGCCCGTCGACGCCGGTCTCCGGACAGCCGGTACACAGCCGGATTGCCGGTGCGGCGGCCACCGCGGCCTCCTTGACCGTGGTCGCCCGCTCGTGAGCCGCTTCGCGTTGGCTCCACCAATGACCGAGGCTGCCACACCGGGCCAGGCCGTCGTAGATCATCTCACGGTGGACCTGGCGTGCCCGGAAGATCTTGGAGATCGGCCGCATGGTGGGGGCCTCCGGGACGGGTCGATTCTCGCCAGCGTCGGTCACTGGGCCACCTCAGCTGTGCGCCGACGGATCAGCCGAATGACGGCGCTGCCCAGCGCCGCGAGCAGGCTCAGCAGGAGTGCCCCCAGCAGCAGCAGGCGAGGCAGGTCCAGCCCGGCGCCGTCGCTGGCGGGGACGACCACCAGCGGGTCGCGCGCGGCGGCGAGCAGGACCTGGTGGTCGACCAGCCAGCCCACCAACGACGTCCAGGCGAACACGAGGACGGTCGGGCCGATCAGCATGCCGGCAAACAGCAAGACCATCAGGTCGTCGGGATCGGTGCCGCTGCCGGGCCGGGCCGTTTGGGCGCTCATGGGTGTCACTCCTGCAGCTCGATGGGACGTCGGACGGTGAAGCTGTGGTCGGTCGGGACGGACAAAACGCCGCGGTCGTCGTCGTCGCTGCGCCAGGACAGCGCCAAGTAGCCCTCGTCCTCGAGGTCCTCGGTCGGGTCCTCGTCCAGCACGCCCCAGGTCCTCTCGTCCTCGTCGACGAGGACGAGGTCGCCTGCGGACAGAAAGTGGGCAGCCATCGAGGTGGGGAACCGGTAGCCCTCGAAGGGGTCGTAGCCGGCTTCCTCCTCCGTCTGCGGCAGAGCGGGGCGGGTCGCGCTGTCGGCCGCGGCGGCGCCGGCGTGGGCCAGCCGCAGCTGCGGCCGTGGGCGCGTCGATCCTTCGGTGAGGTCGGAGAGGCCGAAGACGGTCATCGGGGAGGCCAGCGTGCGGCCGTCGACGTGGTCACCCAAGCAGGACCCGACCGGATCGAGGTCCGGGCGGTCAGTGGCACGCACCCACTTGGCGGTGGCGTAGTCGTTGTAGGTGGGCTCGTCGATCTCGCTGGTGTCGATATCCAGCTCACCGCGGGGCGGGACGATCAGCAACCGGTCATGAACCACGCAGTCCGGGCGCAGCTGGTTCAGCAGCCGCGCCTCGTCACTGCCCGGGATCGCCTTGCGCGGGTCAGGCGTGCGGTAGGTCTGGACCTCGACGGCGCGGTTGTCGTCGTTGATCGTGGTCGCCCGACCGCGGCAGCCCCGGGGGATCGACGTCCCGGTCGTCGGTGACTCCCACATCATCATCGCGCCTTGCGGAGAGAGCCGGCCCATGGAGACGCGCATGCGGAAGTTGTCGCGCATGTCCCCGCCGAAGTACTCCGCGTCGGGGCGCTGGGTGCCGAAGACCAGGTGCACTCGCGACGTGCGGCCCTTGCGGGCCAGCGAGCCGGCTTCGACGAGTACCAGCGGCTTGGCGGGGTCGCCCTTGACCTTGATCCCGGCGTACCAGGACATCAGGTTGGCGCGGAAGTCCGCCCACTCGTCGAGGAAGACCAACAGCGGCTCGAAGTCGGACTCCCGGGCCTGGCCGGAGGTGATGAGCTCGTAGCGGCGCTCCATCACCTCCCAGGCGCGGTGGATGATCGCCACCTGCTGCTCGATGCTGGTTCCGACGATCTGCACGTTGGGCCAGCTTTGGAAGCCCAGGAACTCGATGGACTTGCCGTCGACCACCCACACCGGCCAGCCGTAGCCGGTGACCTGGGTCAGGATCGTGTGTGCGGTGACGGTCTTTCCGGTGCCGGGTGAGCCCACGAGCATGAGGTTGGGATCCACCGCCGGCCGCCAGACCATCACCTCGCCGTCCTCGTCGACGCCGTAGGGGATGGCCAGGGAGTCATAGGTCTCCAGCACCGCCTCCGCGTCGGGGCGGGCGGTGACCGGCAGCCAGATGCTGGCCGGGAAGCTGGGCCGCAGCTCGAAGCGGAAGCCGTCGTTCTCCATGTCCCAGTGGGCGCGCCACCGCCCGGGCAGCATCGTGGACAAGACCCGCTCGATGCGGGCCCGGTAGCCGGAGGCGGCGATCTTGGCGCCGGCCTGGTGGTGACCTTCGATCAGCGCGAGCTCGCCGTCGACGAACTCGGTACGGGTGATGGAGGCCGTGGGGCCGATGAGCTCGCTGATGGTCCGCTCGGCGCGCACCTGAACCGCCGGCGCGCTGTCCTCCTCCTCCACGGGGCCAGCCAGCTGCAGGCGCAACCAGCAGCGCTGGTGGTCGACCAAGTCGATCCGGTAGCGCTCGAGCAGGAGCCTGGTCGTGGTGGTGAGGATGTCGTGCTGCCACTGCGGGTCCACGTCATCCAGCCCCGGGGCGTAGCGCAGCACGACCTGGGTGGGGACGCCTGGCCACCCGCGGCTCCAGCGCGTCAGCTTCACCGCTCGCCGGTCCAGGCTGCGCAGGCCCAGACGCGGGGCCACCGCCTGAA
This sequence comes from Modestobacter marinus, assembly GCF_011758655.1. Classification (NCBI taxonomy): domain Bacteria; kingdom Bacillati; phylum Actinomycetota; class Actinomycetes; order Geodermatophilales; family Geodermatophilaceae; genus Modestobacter; species Modestobacter marinus. The sequence continues at coordinate 855 of NZ_JAAMPA010000004.1, read as the reverse complement.
GGAGTCGGTCGGCGAGCTGGCGCCGCATCTGCTTGCGCTTGCCGTGCGCGCCGATGAGGACCGCGATCGGCACCGAGGCGATGAGCGCGATCCAGCCGGCGGTGAGGTGGCCCAGGAGCTGACCGGCCGCCAAGACCGCGATGCCGATCGCCACGCACAGGACTGCATTGCGCAGCCACGGCGTCGTCGGGGTGGCCAGAGCCATCGCCGGTGCTGCAGAGCCGTTGATGCGCTGGCCCGATGGCCGGCGCGCGGTGATGGGCCGGGCCATCTTCCCTCCCCCTGCTGCGAGTCTGTGACACCGAGGGAAGGTCGCTGCGGGGTGCGCGGTGTGACAGGCAGTGGCAGGCACGGTGCGGGACGGTGCGGGACGGTGCGCGCGCGGTGGCGCGGCCGCTGCCCAGGAGGTGGCGGCGGTGCTGTTGGCGCCGTGTCGCTGCGGTGCCGCGGCGCTGGCGGAGATGCGTCCGAGCACTGGCTGAGGTGGTGGCACCACGGTGGCGGGCAGGAGTGCGCCACCTGGTGGTCCGGTAAGGGTCAGCCTTGCCCGAACTGACTGCTTGACGCTCTCCCTAAAATCGGCCTCGGGCACTGGTTCTCGGAGAGGTTCTGACCGAGGCCGATTTCTGGGGACCGTAGCTCCGACTCTTCTTGAGCCCTCGCCGGACACACCGTCCGGCTCCCCGCCGGCCCGTCGTCGGGGCCGCAGTCGGCGCGGCATCATCACGCCGCCGGACGGCCGGCGCATCGGTGGATGCTGGTCACGGCCAGCTGAGGACCTCCGGCGGGGCAAAGCCATCCAGGGGCACCAGCCCACCGGTCGTGGCGGTGACCTGACCGGTAGCGAGGTCGACA